>NZ_JAMPKB010000004.1:0-176759 GCF_039961925.1 Trichocoleus sp. DQ-U1
TTTTCAGGACGTTATCGCAATCGCAGGCAGAGATTTGGTTTGCGCTTAAACCTAATTGCTGGCTTGCTGAACTACGAACTGGCACATGCCTCCTGATTCATGCAGGAGGTCTAATGTCTGGGCAGCAGAATTTGTGCCCTGCGCTCCGGCAGAGCGACTAGCCATCGATGGCAAAAGTATTCGTTGTACATTAACCGACTATAGTCAGTCATATCAAAACTTTGTCAGCATCGTGTCGGTGTTCAGCCATCAACGGGGTGTTGTGCTGCGGATGCAACCGCTGCACAACAAAGAAAATAGCGAGCTAACGGTGGTGCAGCAGTTGGTGTCCGCCTTTACTGGTGATGCGGTGATGTTTACCCTAGATGCTTTGCACTGCCAAAAAAAACAGTGGCACTGATTCGGGAAAGTGGCAATGACTACTTGATTGGTTTGAAGGAAAATCAGCCCACACTCTGCAAAACAGCCGAGATACAACAACACACCTCACCGCCCCTGAGTCAGGCCACAGTTGTAGATCATACTCACGCTCGCTATGTCAAGCGCCATGTTCAGGTGTTCCCAGCTCCACCAAAGCTGCAACGGCAATGGGCTGGACTCACTAGCTTCGTGAGCGTCGAACGTTCCGGTCAACGGGATGGTCAGCCGTTTATCGAGACTCAGTATTACATCAGCAGTCAGTCTCAAAGTGCGAGTGAGTTTCTCCGCGCCACTCAGGGACACTGGGGGATTGAAAACCGGCTGCATTGGGTCAAGGATGTTACCTTCGCTGAGGACTTTCCATTACGACGGGGCGGTATTGCTCCGGTCAATTGGGCAATATTACACAACTTTTTTATCACTATTGCCAGATATCTTGGTTTCCGCACTATCCCACAGGCACAACGGGCTTTAGCTAACCAACTCCAGAAAGTTTTTTCTTTTTTTGTATGAAACCACCCTGCCCGGTGTCGAAGCTTTAAGGGAGAAGCGGCTTACGGCTACTGTGCGGCAAAACAGCAGACTTACTATGGCTTTCATGGTCATTTACTCAGGGGGTAACAGGAAGCTTGAAGCAGATGTGTAGCAAGGGATAGAGTCGCTAAGCACAAAAAAAGATAGGCTTGATACTTGACCACAAGCCTATCCCAAAAAATGCTGCCTCCATTCTACCAAGCTCATCTCCAACAGTGCCTCAGTCCTCGCCATTACTTGCTCGTGAATCTGCTGGTGTTGCTATTGCAATGGCACAAACAAGTGCGTCTCGAAAGACTTGCGGCCAGCTTGCCACTACCGATTCAATTTGAGGGTCGTCGCCGCTGTTTGCAACGCTTGTTTTCGAGTCCTCAGTTGCACATTGATACCCTCTGGTTGCCCTTAGTTGGCTACTTGCTGTCTTGCCAATTCCGAGTGGGACAAACTCTCTACTTGGTCCTCGACCGCACGCAGTGGCAAGGGGTGAATGTGCTGATGGTCAGTGTGATTTATCGAGGACGAGCGCTGCCTTTGTACTGGCAGTTCTTGTCCCATTCTGGGAGTTCGGGTTTAGCGCAACAACAAGCGGTTTTACGCCCACTTTTAGCGCTACTCAAGCCTTATCAAGTCGTGGTCTTAGGAGACCGTGAATTTTGCTCGGTGCATCTAGCGCAATGGTTGGGCCGAGAGCAGCTCAGCTTCTGTTTACGCCTACGCTGTAACGAGTATGTTCAGGATGGCAATGGCTCTGTTGAGCAACTCCAACACCTAGGATTAAAACCGGGCCTGCTCACAATTCTTTGAGCAGGTGAGGGTGACCAAACAAGCGGGAGTTGGACTGTTTAACGTAGCGAGTTATTGGAAACGAGTTTATCGAGGCCATTGCCAGAAAAGTGCTTGGTTTCTCCTGACAAATCTCCCCTCTTTGAGTGCTGCTGTTCAGGCTTACCAGCATCGCATGGGCATCGAAGCTTTTTTTCGCGATTACAAAAGTGGGGGCTATCAAGTCGAATCCACTCGTCTCAATCCTGAACGCTTATCGGGCTTATTTGTCCTTTTAGCTCTTGCCTATACCAGTGCGGTCATTCAAGGCTATGAAGTTCGTTCTCAAGGCTTATCGAGCTATATTTTTCGAGCCAAAGAAGGACGAAGAATGCGACGCAGACATAGCGATTTTTGGATAGGTTTGTATGCCCAAACCTGGTTAGAAGGGATGGATTTAGCCACTGATTGGGTAGAGTCTTGGATGCAGCTTAGTGGCAATAAGCAACTCTATCTTCAGCAAGGCTTGCATGCTGCTTCTCTCCTCCAGTCTTTGTTCTAGCCTTCTTGTTACCCCCTGAGTGGTCATTTACTCATCAGTGCAACCGGAGTAATTACTGGATTTAGCCTGACCCCAGCCAATGGCAGCGAACGAGAAACACTCGCTGGTTTGGTGCCTGCCATTGGTGGCTTACTCATTGGCGACAAAGGGTATCTCTGGGCTGCCCTTGAGCAGGAGCTTCAAGCCAATGGCATTCGCCTGGAAACGGCGTTGCGATCCAACATGCACGACCCTCGAAGCCCAGCGTTCGTCAAATTACTCATGCGTACCCGACGACTGGTTGAAACCGTGATTGGGCAACTGGTTGAGCGCTTCTCGATTGAAAAAGTCTGGGCACGCGACTTGTGGCACTTAACCAGTCGGCTCAATCGCCAACTCTTAGCTCACACTGTTTGTCGTTGGCTCAACCGTCATAGCCTTGACCCCTTGCAGTTTGAGCAACTTCTGGCTAGCTAGTTTTAGTCGCACATCGCGTTACAATTTCCGGCGTTGCTGAATAATGGGAGGAATCAAGCAGGAATTGGGACATCCCAAAATCTCAAGTAGTGAAGTAACAAGCGGATTGAATGTCTCAGCATTGCTTCGGATTTGGAACGGGACTTAGACAAAAACTGAGGCAAAAATGGCTTCAAATCGAGATAGAGAAATGCTTTCAGCTCAAATGGGCATAAATCTAGTATTCACTAGGGTTTCAGGCGTTTTTATGTTGTTGACCTCTTTCCCTTGTCCTGAAAGCTTTTCAGCCCCTTCAGGAGCCAGAAAATGTCTAAGCCCCAATAGCACAATGTTTTGCGATGTAATCGTGCTAGATAGTGCCTCAAACGTGTATTCTCACCTTCGACTCGTGTCATGTAGGTTTTGCTCACAATCTGATCTCCCGATGGAATAAATCCCGGATAAACACTCCAACCATCAGTGACATAGAAATAACATTGCCATGCTCCAACGATTGCCCACAAAGGTTCAAACGTCTTTGCACTACATCGCCTAATACCCAACCTAAAATGCCTGCTCTAAAGTGGTCTACTGCTGTCCACAGCCAAATTTTGTTTTTTTTGCCCCAACAAATGTTTCGAGTTCATCGAGTTCACCGACTTGTGGAACCACTTCTGGCTCATAGGCATCAGGCAGGTGTTCTCCAACCTGTTTGACCCAGTGAATTACAGTTGTATGGTGAACGCCTGTCACTCGTTCAATAGCTCGAAAGCCCATACCATTGACATACATCCGTAAGCATTGCTGCTTGATGTCGTCACTGTATCCTTGAGCCACGGTGTAGCTATCAACGAACTGACGGCGACAACTGGCACAGATGTAATGAAAGCTTACCCCTTCTCTTGCCGTTCTTACGGATGTGAGTAGATTGACAGTCTGGGCATTGCATCAAAACCCACCCTAATTCATCCCTCCATTATGCAACGCCCAATTTCCCTTAATAAACTGGAAAGTAGGGAAATCCGCATCTCGATGGGTGGGAATTCCATAGGTTTAAGTAGTCTGCCCTCTACTCAGAACGAACAGCGATCGCTCACAATCAATACTTAAGATACTCGAAGCAAGCGAATTAGAGATCCCTAACTATGCTGGAACAAGGCACAATCACGATTCATACCGAGAATATTTTCCCGATTATCAAGAAATCTCTCTACACAGACCACGAGATATTCTTGCGGGAACTAGTTTCAAACGCTGTGGATGCCATCCAGAAACTCAAGATGGTTTCCTTCGCAGGCGAATTCACCGGCGAACTGGGCGCACCAGAAATCAAAATCGCAATTGACAAAGACAAAAAAACCCTCTCCATCTCGGATAACGGTATCGGCATGACGGCAGAGGAGGTCAAGAAATACATCAACCAAGTTGCCTTCTCTAGCGCCGAAGAATTTATCCAAAAGTACAAAGCCAACGCAGATCAACAGATTATTGGTCACTTCGGTCTTGGCTTCTACTCCTCCTTCATGGTGGCCCAAAAAGTCGAGATTGATACCCTCTCTTACCAGCAAGGAGCGCAAGCAGTTCATTGGTCTTGCGATGGTTCACCCGTCTTTCAGTTAGAAGACTCACCAAAAACTGAACGCGGCACCACCATCACCCTCACGCTTCAGGATGAGGAAGTGGAATACCTGGAAGCAATGCGGATTCGGCAGTTGGTAAAAACTTACTGCGACTTCATGCCAGTAGCTATCCAACTGGACGGGGAGACAATTAACCGGCAAAAGGCACCTTGGAAGGAATCGCCCCAAAACCTGACCAAAGAAGATTATCTAGAATTCTACCGCTACCTCTACCCTTTCCAAGAAGAGCCGCTGCTGTGGGTGCATCTTAACACTGACTATCCCTTCATCCTGAATGGGATTCTTTACTTCCCGAAGCTCAAGCCGGATGTGGACACCACCAAAGGGCAAATTAAGCTGTTCTGTAATCAAGTATTTGTCAGCGACCACTGCGAAGAAGTCATCCCCAAGTTCCTGCTGCCGCTGCGAGGCGTCATTGATAGCACTGACATCCCCCTGAATGTCTCGCGCAGTTCCTTGACCAACGACCGGACAGTGCGGAGAATTGCCGATTACATTGCTAAGAAAGTAGGCGATCGCTTGAAAGAACTTTACCGCGAAAATCGCGACGAGTACATCCGCTGCTGGCAAGACGTAGGCACTTTCGTCAAATTCGGCTCCCTCAACGACGACAAATTCAAAAAGCAAGTCGAAGACATCCTGATTTATCGCACCACTGCGAACCTTACACCTGCGGCTCCAGAAACTGCTCAATCCGATATCCCAGCCGTTGAAGTGCAATCTCAAGAGGGCGATGTCTGGCAAGAAGTGACCCCAAGTCAAACCTCGGCTTCTTCACCTCTCAGCCCTCAGTCCGAAGCTCTCGCCACTAACTACACCACCCTCAAAGAGTACCTGGAACGGAATAAAGACCGCCACGAAAATCGAGTTTTTTACTGCACCGATGAAGTCTCCCAGGCGACCTACGTAGGACTACACAAAAATCAAGCTCTAGAAGTCCTGTTTATGGACTCCTTCATAGACTCCCACTTCATCAGCTTCCTAGAGCATGAACATCCGAATGTTAAGTTCTCCCGCGTAGACTCTGACCTCGACCAAACCCTGCTTGACCAGGATAAAGCAGGAGAAATTGTTGACCCCAAAACTAACAAAACTCGCTCAGAACAGATTAAAGAGTTATTCCAGAAAGCCCTCAACAAGCCCAAACTAAATATCCGCACCGAGGCGCTCAAGTCAGATGATCCTCAGGGAACCCCACCAGCAATGGTACTCTTGCCAGAAGTTCTGCGGCGTCTGCGGGAGATGAACGCATTGATGCAGCAGCAAAACGTTGAATTTCCTGAAGAACACATTTTAGTGGTCAATACCGCGCATCCGCTGATCCAAAATCTAGTTCAGTTAAGCCAAGGGAGTATTATCCAAGGTGAGGGTCAATCGCCCACCGGCGATTTAGCTAATCTGATGTGCCAGCATATCTATGATTTGGCATTAATGGCTCAGAAAGGATTTGACGCTGAAGGGATGAAATCCTTTGTGGAACGGTCGAATCAAGTGCTAACTCGTCTGACAGCACGCTAGGCGAGTATGGGTGGGCAGTGCCCACCTAAGCAATAGCTTGGGTACAATCTAAAAGCTATATCTAAATAACGACCGAAAATCTGGAGATTAGACTATGTCGCGCAAATGTCAGCTGACCGGCAAAAAGGCGAATAATGCCTATGCAGTTTCTCACTCTCACCGGCGTACCAAAAAGCTACAGGAAGCAAATCTTCAATGGAAGCGGGTTTGGTGGCCTCAAGGGAATCGCTGGGTGAAGCTAAGGCTTTCTACGAAAGCAATCAAGACTCTAGAGCTAAAGGGTCTGCAAACGATGGCTAAAGAAGCGGGAATTAACCTGAATCACTATTAGTACACACTATTAGTACAGCCTCTAGAGAATCCCTGAGTGCTTATGGCTTCTAGTAGAGACGCTGCCTGCGATGTCTCTACGCTTTGTTATTTATGTGCTGCCTGATACCCCACTACATGGTGCGTGTTGGGCAGTTTCTTTATTTTTTTACTAGAGATGATAGGTTTTGCACAACATCTGGGTATCTTAACTACAGTGAATCTACCTCGATTTTTTGTTAAGTTGTGTTGAAGCTAAACGGTATCTTTGCAAAGATGGTTTATAGAGACTCTTAAATCTATCCCTTGAGGGAAGCGCACATCTAGCCTTTATTTCAGAATACGGAACGGACATTTCTACTCCGGAAAGGTACTGAAAAATTTAACAAGCCGTTAAACAGCAGTTAAACGTCTGAGTGCGTAGTTTCCCGGTTGCCCACCAGAAATTGGGTTGTTAAGACAGAGGAGAAATGTCGAACTATAAATTTTTGATGAAGCTTCCCTTCACCTCATAAAAGGCGAAATTTCAGGCATTCAGCCTTTTCTCAAACTGTTTAGCGCCAGCCCTTAATTTTTTAAGTTTTAAACTCTTCATTCCACTAATCTCTCACCTTTGACAGGAAAGCAGCCATGTCATCCCGCAACAAGCTAGTTAAAGCTATCCAGAATCTTGTCCGACAAATGATGCAGCTAGCAAGAGTAATTACCAAAACGCTCATGAACTGGCTCTTGCGGAGCTTAATGGTTATCGGTCGAAGCTCCAAGCTTGCCAAGTCGGGATTTATCTTGCCAACGGTGACGATGGTGATCCTGGTCGTCATTTTGTTGACGACAGCGATGGTGTTCCGGTCGTTTGATCGTTCCAAAAATGCCAGCAATATTAGAGTGAGTCAGGCAACTCTGGCGGCGGCTACACCAGCACTTGACCGTGCCAAAGCAAAGATATCTGCTTTACTGACAGACCCAACACTGCCACGAGCCACTCCAACAGATATTGCCTTAACAAACGCGATCGCAGGCAATATCAAAAAGTATACTTTGGGCGACGAAACACCGTTAGTTGTTCAATATGACTTTGGAAACGGCACAGGGGGTCTTACTTCAGATGGCAGTATTCAATCTTTGAGTTCTGCAAGCAATAAAGCAAATTCGTTAGAAAACGACGAAAGAAGCACTACTGCTTGGAGATTTCCCGTTGATACAGATAACAACGGCACACCCGATAGCTATACCCTGTACGGCATCTACTTCCGCACTCCTTTAACCAGAACTAAAAGAGCCGCTGTAGATTCTAGAACTCCACCGATGGATGACAGCGCAACTAACCAGCAATGTGCAGCAGCACAAGGTAACTTCGCTGGATTAGTCGGCAGTTCCGGTTGGAATAAATCAGGGGCGGTTCTGAAGAAAAGCTTCTATGTTTTTGCAGCCACTGTTCCACACACTCCACCTGAAGGTACTCCTCCCAATCCAGGGATGGAACGCTACACAGGCAACAGAGGCTTTACTGCTATAGAGTACCAGCAAGACCGGGCGCAGATTCCCCTGAGTAACAATGCTGTTGTATACGAAGATGACTTAGAGATTACTCCAGGTTCTGGTCTAAAGCTAAATGGACGCATCCAGACCAACAGTAACTTAATAACTAACAAAGCGGGGAGTGGGGATGTTGAATATTACCAAGTCAGCAGCTATAAATCTTGCTTCTTTCAAGAAGAAAACGGCAAAATTACTGTTGGCGGTAACGTGCTGGTTGGCGGCATAGGTAGCACTAGTACCGGGTCAGTTTTTGTTGATTTGTTTAAAAATGACAAAACTGTTAACCGTCAAAGCTTAGCAACGGGCAATCAATCAGTATCAAACACGCCCGACCAAGCGGGCTATAATAGCCAAGCGTTTGCTAATAGGATTGACATCTTAGCTAAGAATACGGCTCCTGGAAAAGAGCCAAAAGAAGTTTTAGAGAAAATTCCTGCGACTGCTTCTCCAGAAACAAAAGAAGAGATTCGCTTAGATGCGCTAAAGAATTACTTCAAAGATCGGATGCCTCGCGTCCCGTTTGCAGAAAATGCTACTGCCGATTCTCCGACAACAGCACCTGAAGGAAATGGAGATACGCCGGGAAACCCGCTGCGACCACCCGCAATATGGATAAATCCATTTGCTGGAACTAAAAATCTGACGCTTCAACCGAGTAAGCCGCCTGCAACAGAACCGACACAACAGAAACAGACAGGCACAGAATCAAGACTTGGCGATCGCATCCTTGTTGGTAACGGTTTACCCGCTACATGGTGGAATGGCACCTCATTCGTGGGTTCGCAAGAAAAGCAGCAAGTTGATACTTCCACAAAGTGGGATGGTTCCAGCGAGTTGCGCTACCGCACCACGCAAATCGTACCTCTCTCCGATTTAGGTAACACAGATCGGGACGGCTTCTGGGAAGAACACGCCGCCAAACCACCCAGTCAACCGCTTGACGGATGGGGAGGGCTGCGAGTGGTTACAGGTGCTGGGGTTTACACAGGTGTGCGCGTTGGCTCAACTCCCCCTCCGACAGCAGCGGAACTTCCTTCTGCGTCTTTTCTGCCACCACCAAAACCAGGTGTAGCTGGGTCATTGCAGGAATTGCAGGTTCCCGACGATACGTCAACCACAAATATAAACGAATCAAAGTTTACAGTGGTCTGGCCTGACACCATGCCAATGTGGGACGACACAAATAAGAATGGTCTTCCTGACCTAGAGCCGGTTGACAGAAGAGGGGATCTAGTGATGCGAGCCACGGCAGTTTATCACTATAAAAAGAGTGCTGCTGCCAAAATCACAGACAATCAAACCCCCATTGCTTGTGTCAGTAACTACTACGACCCCAGCACCAGCCTCACAGCTAAGAACCGGCCTTTACTAGCCCCAAGTTTTGCGGGTCCACCAGGCGTTACCGGAACTACGGGCAGATCCAATAACGGCATCAGCTACCCACCGCCCACCGCCCCAAGACCTACTACTTCAGCAGCACCAGACAGTACTACTGGTCTATTTCCCGTAGGCTTGAACCCCAATGTGTTTGGCCCAATAATCGAGCGACTCTACTATCAAGCCAACCTGATCTTCCCCAACGGGCGTTTTGTGAATGAGCCACTCCGGGATGCACTAACAGCCCTATCCAAACCGAATGCGGCTCTCACAATTTCACAGCAATCTGCGATTGATGCCACCATGTGCTCTTTGCAAATTTTAGGGGGGGGTATAACTCCTAGTAATGCTGTCATCCCGCATGGAACAATCTACGAAACGAGTTTTCTAGATGCGCGCCAGGTTAAAGCAATTGATAAAGACGAGGCTCCTGGTAACGATGCGGTGGGTGGTTTAGCAACCTTTAGAGCCTTAGGCCCCGGTAATGGAACTACACTCACAGGAAAATATAACCTTCCCGTCGAAGAGCGTCAGCCGCTAGAAATTCGCGCTACCGTTTTGGATTTAAGCAAACTGCGAACCACAACAGTTACGGGAACCACTGTCGCTAAACCCGATCCCGAATACCTGCTACCAAACAGCGGCATTATCTATGCTACTCGTGACGACGCGCTGCCCGATCTGAGTGAACCTTGGCCTACAACGGGTAGCACAGCACAAAGAAATGCAACGCGCAAAGCCAAAAGTCCAGTTGATTTTAAGCTAGATCCTACCCGACGACCCAACGGGATCATGTTAGTGAACGGTAGCATCCTAGCCCGTGGGGCAGGGAATACCAATACTTACAATTTGGTAGATCCCCCAGGGGCGGAGAAAGGTCTGATCTTAGCGACTAACTTGCCAGCTTATGTGAAAGCTGATAGCCGAGGCTTTAATCTGCACTCATCCTCAGCAACGGGACAAGCTTTGGAAGAGTTTGATGATGTATTGTTGTCAAACGTTCCGACCTATAACAATACGACATTTTATAGCCGTCAAGATCCAGAGGACGACTTCGGCTGTCGCAAAGGACAGCCTGGGATTCCCTGTCCTAATGGTGACTTGTGGCGACAAGCAACAGTACTTGCCGACTCGGTTAGCCTACTCTCTGATAGTTTCCGGTTCGGTTTCCGCAATGAGGGAGACTATGACCTGAGAAACAACCAAGGATATCTCACCTCGATCAACCAGCGCAAGGAACAAGGCTTCTTAGACAACAACTTTGTAACTAATGGTCTCAGTAGCGGTGCAACAATCATTGCGCCCGCTGGTAATGGAATTAATCCTACCCCAGTAGACAAAATACCTACAGACTTTACCTACGCCCAAAACAACACCACCAGTCCTATCCCTCCTAATTACGTCCCCAGTTCTTACTTCAACAACTTCGTCACGCCAATTCAACGACGCGGCAGTTTCCCAGAGTATTTGATGGAAGTCTGTACAAAACTACCCGTTACTGAATGTACTCCTGCTGACTGGTATATCGATCCAACGCCTGGTTCACTAAAAAAAGCATCAGATAAGACTGTTGGTGGTACTTATAAATTCATCGATCAAGCCTTGGACATCTCCAATACACATAAAGCAGGCACAACAGCTAAACCTGCTCCGCAGTATCAACGTTACGCTCGGCGGGTGGCTTTCCTAAGAGATGATAGCGACAACCTGGTGAATGACACTGGTAGTGCGATTACATTTCCACCACCTCTCAGCCCACCTCCTACCCCGGCTGCCGTCGCTGCTATCGCCGCCAACTTGGTTCCTCTGGGAATTGATAACTCAGGCAATATTAGGCGGTATCCATACAGTGGTACAACTGTGCCAGCACCTGCAAATAATGCTTTGTGGTTTAAAACAACTTCGACTCCAGCAACTCCAAATAACGGTGCTAGCTACAGCACTAGCAATCGACTATTTATTCAGGAGATACCATCAACCGCACAGGGTCAGCCGCTCTTAGCACCAATATTGCAAATTCACCTGACAAACCAATCTACGATTACAAACCCCAATTCTGAAAATATTGGTACTGCGGGGAAAGCTATTGCCAATAATACGCTCTGGCTGCACAGACCTAGCCCTAACACGGGCACGACTTTCAATCTTTTGATTGCAGGAGGTGATAGTCCTAGCAGACCCGGAGAAAGCAATGGAGGATTGCAAAACTTTGTGCGCTTTATAGAAAACTGGAAGGCCATTCCCGCCCGAATCAACGGATCGTTCATCCAATTCAATCGCAGTGCCACAGCTACAGCTCCATTAACTACTGCTAAAAGCGCAACTCCGCCTGTTAGTCCTTTTGGCTATAACAAGTTATACGCCAGCGAAATCAGCAAGGTTAGCGATGCTGTAGGGGGTAGCACAGCCTTCTACGTGGAACCTTTGCGTTACTGGGGCTTTGATGTAGGGCTACTGTCTCAGCAACCTGACTTGTTCTCGCAACGGTTCACTACGCCAGATGCGGGCGCTCCAAACGAGTTCTACAGGGAAGTCGCTCGAGATGATGAGTGGGTAAAAACCTTACTGTGTGCTAAGTTGCCGCCTACTACACCGACTGCCAATCCTACTACTCCAGCCATAGATGCAAACCAGCGTCCGGAGGCTTTCTGCACGGCTAAGACAGGCGGTTAATTTCCCAAAGCAGCAGGCAAAAAGATTCCAGTTAAGAAGAGCAAAACTGTAGTTAAGGTCAAGACCCAGCCATGAGCAAACGCAAACAGCCGCAACCTACCTCCCAGTCCAATCAAGCTGGTTTCACTATTATTGAGTCCTTGCTGGCGATTATCGTAGTGACAATTTTGATGGTGGGGCTATCACCCGTTATCGTGCTTTCGGTCGCAACGCGGGTTCAGGCGAAGCGGGTGGAACGAGGAACCGAAGCTGCCAGAGCATACATTGATGGTGTTCGATCGGGGGCTATCATAAGTACCACTACAGGGTTTCCCGTTCATACGACTCAGTCTTTTAAGTCGGTTCCTAGTCCTACAAGTGCGACAGGTTTGTATTGCGCCGATCTCGATGGTGGTGGTTGTAGTAGCACCAGCAACACAGACTTATATATTCAGGCTTTCCGAAATGGGGATGCAGCCAAGCCGGAGAATGGCTACAAGTTAGGTATTCGAGTTTATAGAGCAGATGCCTTTGCAGATTCAGGTGCCCTAAAAACAATGGGAACTGATAAAGCTAAAGCTCAAACTTTTAGTGGGGGGCTAGGCGATCGAAAAGCTCCCCAATTTGAAACGACTACAGAGATTGCTGGCAGTGGAACTTCGCTGAAAACTTTGTGCGATCGCATTCCAAAAACCAATCCTGACAGTTGCTCTTAGTAATTTTCATTCTGGTTGCTAAATATTTGCGAATAATAGGAAAAATCGTAGCATGATGAATTCACTTAAATTCCTGTTAACCAGTCAGCTAAAATGCTCTCAGTTGGCTCAGAAGAATGGCGGTTTTACCCTCATAGAAGTTCTAGTAGCTATGATCCTAGCTGCTCTGGTCATCGGCCCTTTGCTAGGGTTCATGGTTAACATTCTGGAAAGCGATCGCAGAGAGCAAGCTAAAGCAGCTTCAGAGCAAGAAATTAAGGCGGCTCTTGATTACATTTCCCAGGATTTATCACAAGCAGTCTATGTTTACGACGCAGCAGGATTGAATAACCTCTCAACAGCAGCCACTCCAGGAATTAGAGACCAAATACCACCTACTAAAGCAGTTGGTAATTGTAACTCTATTACAACTTGCAAACCTGTGCTTGTCTTCTGGAAGCGAAAGTTACTTACTAGCGCTGAGGTTGGAACTCATACAGGTGGAAATGATGCCTTTGTATATTCACTTGTAGGGTATTACTTGATCAATGATGCTGGTGTTAATGGTACTTGGTCAAAAACATCCAGAATTGGCAGATTTGAAATTAAAGATGGCATCCGCAGTCCTAACACGGCTGGCACTGCCAGAGTAGAAGGGACAAGTACAGTTTACTATAAACAAGTGCCTGACAAAGGATTCCAGTTATTTGATTTATCCATACCAGGCGACTTGTCTACTAAGATGAATCAGTGGAAACAACACCCGGAGGGCTATGATGTAGCTAAAATTACTAATCATCCAATAAGTTCTGTATTAATCGATTATGTAGATCAAACGGCTATTCCTAATGGAGCTACTTGTCCTGCTGGTTTGGCACCGACATTACCGACAACACCAGGATTTTATGCCTGTGTAGATGCATCTAAAGGTTTTGCACAAGTAAATATTAGAGGAAATGCCTTAGCTAGAATTCAAAACACTCCTCTTCCAACTTGGAGTGCAGGTTCAGTTTATTTCCCCAGTGCCAGCATCCAAGTACAAGGACGTGGTTTTCTCTATACAAAGTAATAAACTTCACCAGCAAGGCAAATCAGTGAGAAAAGAAAAGATGGGAAGCCTAGCTTTTTTACAAAAAATACAGCATATCCAGCCCAAACGATCGCGCTATCAATCTGCTGCTGGATTCACCATGATCGAGTTGCTGGTAGTAATTATAATCATCGGAGTATTAAGCGCGATCGCCGCTCCTGGTTGGCTTGCCTTTGTAAATCGGCAACGGATGAATGCAGTTAACGATGGGGCTTTGAACGCTCTTAGAGAAGCTCAGAGAGAGGCTAAAAGAACAAAACTGAGTTACAGCGTCAGCTTTAGAACCAACGCTGATGGTATTCACCAGTATGCTGTTTACTTTGCTGATAAAGACAATAGCGGAAACTTTCTTCCTCCTCCTGCCCAGGCTTGGAGGAAACTAGGTGAGAACCAGGAAATACCAAAAGGGACGGTTTTGCTTGGTACAACCCTCACTGATGTAAACAAAGCTGGTTCTTCCCTCTCCCAGCTAACTGCTAATCAGCCAACAAAAGCAATTATCTTTGATTATCAGGGGAATTTATCGCCTCAACCCAGCTTGGGAAATAGCGGTTTAATTGTGGCTGTGGCACAAAACCAAGCAGCACTTAACACTGCTAACGGCACGAAGCGTTGTGTGATTGTTAAAACCCTCTTAGGTTCTATTCAAACAGGGCAAGATGATAAATGCAGTCCCTAAACATTAAAAGATTAGGCTGTTACAAAAAACAGTGAAAATATCAAACTCAGAAGACGTACCTAGAGAGGAAGTTGAAAAGCTAGGTGTGCTTTTGTGTATATAGCTAATGCCTAAGAAGCTGTTAAATCGCTCCGGCGGTGGTTCACCCTCAATAGAGAGTTTAGTCGTAATTTTAATAATCGGGATCTTGAGCGCGATCGCTATTGGAAAAAATACTGGCTAAAACCAATAGTCAATTGCAAAAATCAGCGAAGATACGGAACTCAAAAGACACATCAAACAAGGAAACTTGAGAAATTGGGTGTGTCTTTTTAGTATCTAGCTAATGCGTAAAAAGTTATCTAATTGCTCCAGCGGTGGGTTCACACTGATAGAAAGTTTAGTCGTAATTTTAATCATAGGGATTTTGAGCGCGATCGCTGCCCCTAGTTGGTTAGGATTTCTCAATGCCCAACATCTCAGAACAGCACAAGACCAAGTTTACCGCGCGATGAGAGAAGCTCAAAACAATGCTAAGCGTGACAAAGTTGCTTGGGAAGCCAGCTTTCAAGAACAAAATGGGGTCGTTCAGTGGGCAGTTAATCGTGCCGGTATTAACCCCAGCCCCGGACAATGGCAGAATTTTGAGCAAAATATTCAAATAGACGCTCCTAATACCACCTTAGCTTCACAGTCATTAGGTAGTCCGCGCCGAGTCCGGTTTGACTATAGAGGTTGCGTAATCATGAATCCGCAAGAGAACTTATATTTGGCAAGGGTAACGCTGAACATTAAGAATGGTGGGGAAGTCAAACGGTGTGTATTTGTTTCCACCCTTCTGGGAGCGATGCGAACAGCGCAAGATAAAAGTTGCAAAGTGTAATCTATGCGATCGCTATTATCGCTTGGTAATAGGGAATGCGATCGCATCGAGATTCTTGTTCCCAGAACGGTTGTCTGGGAACAAGAAACCCGACTATCCCTGAGACAACCAAGACTGCATCGCGGCTGCTGTCTTCTGCCGGTCAAGCTTCAAAACCAGCACTCCTAGTGGCGGCAAACACAAGTCTAGCGAATAAGGACGGGTGTGGAACGACCACTCATCTGTCCACTTACCGCCTAAATTGCCCATGTTACTTCCCCCGTACTCACGGGCATCGCTGTTAAACAGTTCGGTATAGAATCCGGGTTCGGGGACACCTACACGGTAGTGACTATGCGGCTGAGGAGTAAAATTGCACACTGTGATAATAAACTCCTCCGAATCTTTCGCCCTGCGGATAAACGCGACCACGCTATGACGGTTGTCGCTGCAATCAATCCACTCAAAGCCTTCTTGAGCAAAATCCTGAGTAAAAAGAGCCGATTCGCTGCGGTAGACATGGTTGAGCTCACTCATAAACCGCTTCAGTTTTTGATGCGACTCATGCTGCAACAAATGCCACTCCAAGTCACCCCAGACATTCCACTCACTCCACTGCCCAAATTCCATGCTCATAAACAGAGTTTTCTTGCCTGGGTGAGTGAACATAAAGGCGAATAAGCAGCGAGCATTCGCGAACTTCTGCCACTCATCCCCCGGCATCTTGCCAATGATATTACTCTTGCCGTGGACTATCTCATCGTGAGATAGCGCCAGCATGAAGTTCTCGCTGTGGTTGTACCACATACTGAAAGTAATATTGTTCTGGTGGAACTGGCGGAACCAAGGGTCCATGTGGAAATAGTCCAGCATGTCGTGCATCCAGCCCATGTTCCACTTCAAATTAAAGCCCAGTCCCCCTACGTAGGTAGGCCAAGACACCATAGGCCAAGAAGTTGACTCTTCTGCAATCGACAGAGTGCCAGGGTAATAGCTGAAAATCGTATGGTTCGCCTGACGCAGAAAATCAGCCGCCTCAATGTTTTCTCTGCCGCCGTACTGGTTAGGCAACCATTCCCCAGGCTCGCGGCAATAATCTAAGTAAAGCATCGACGCCACAGCATCCACACGAATTCCATCAATGTGGTATTTGTCAAACCAGAACAGGGCGTTGGCAACCAGGAAGTTCCGCACTTCATTGCGGTTGTAGTTAAATACTAGAGTGCCCCACTCTTTGTGTTCGCCTTTGCGGGGGTCGGCGTGTTCGTAAAGGTGGGTGCCATCGAAGAAGGCGAGACCGTGACCATCTTTGGGGAAGTGACCCGGAACCCAGTCCACTAGCACCCCAATCTCGTTCTGGTGGCACTGGTCAATAAAATACATGAAGTCCTCAGGTGTCCCAAAACGGGAAGTGCAGGCATAGTACCCTGTTACCTGATACCCCCAAGAGCCATCATAAGGATGCTCAGCGACTGGCAATAATTCAATATGAGTAAATCCCAGCTCTTTAACGTAAGGAATTAGCCGTTCTGCCAGTTCCCGGTAGGTAAGAAAACGCGCTCCTGGTTTATAGTCAGAGACGACTACCACTGGCTCTGTCTCTCCATTTGCCAACCGTGGCGGTTCAGCGGAGGAAGCGTGCAGCCAAGACCCTAGATGTACTTCATAGACAGAGATAGGATGGGTAAGCGGGTCGGTGTGGCGGCGCTTTTCCATCCAATCTTGGTCATTCCATTGGTAGGAATCTAAGTCAGTGACAATCGATGCTGTTTTAGGACGCACTTCATGTTGAAAGCCGTAGGGATCGGATTTTTCGTAGATGTGACCGTCGGCGTTTTTGATTTCATATTTATAGTGTTCCCCAAAGCCCAAACCGGGGATGAACAGTTCCCAGATGCCGGTGGAACCTTTACGCATTTGATGTTCGCGACCATCCCACTTGTTAAAATCCCCCAAGACAGAGGCGTTGCGGGCATTGGGTGCCCAAACGGCAAAATAAACTCCTGTCACCCCATCAATTTCCGTCGTATGGGCACCTAGTTTCTCATAGATGCGATGATGATTCCCTTCGGCAAACAGGTGCAAGTCAAAGTCTGTCAGGTGGACAGAACGGAAGGCGTAGGGGTCGTAGATAACACGCTCGTGTTCCCCTTCTTGAATCCGCAGCTGATAGTTTGCTAGTTCTGGCGTTTCAATGGTGCATTCAAAAAAATGAGGGTGATGCACTGTTTGCATGGCGTATTCTGTCCGGTCTTGGGGGCAAACTACCCACGCGGCGTTGGCATTGGGTAGGTAGGCTCGCACTGCCCAGACGGTTTTGCCATTTTGCTCAATGGGATGGGCACCCAGGATTTCAAATGGGTCTTGATGTTGATTCCAAACAATCCGCTCAATCTGTTCGGGGGCGATGGTCATGGACATAAACCTACTTATCCTAAAGGTCTTGAATGAATGGTTTCTCGATAAGGCTTTTTGGACGCGCACGTGTGTTGCGATCGCCCGTATCGTTGGCTTAAGGCGATCGCGTAGCGTCTGCCCTAAGCCTGAAAGTCTTCCCGTCAGGTAGGGCTATAGCAGCTAGCGGTTGAAGAACGAGCATCTCCCTCTGGTTAACAGCACTTTAATATTTATATACATTTTTTGTTTTTTGTATATTTTGTCATCGGTAGCAGGACACAGTTGTTTCTTCTACGTAGGACAATGTCAATAAAAGTGCATCGTCATCTAGCGTGAAACTGGCTGTTTTTAGAGTTATTGAAATTTACGTCTTCATCTGAGTATTGAGTTAAGAGCCGGAGCAAGCAAGTAGGTATAGCAAACAAAGGCAGATTTTCAAGTGGGGTGTACGCAGTTTATGATAGCGACTTACTTAGGCAAACGCTTTTCTCGTTGCCATCACTTTCCAAGGAACGCGAACCTTTATAACACTGACCCCACACAAAGCAGATAAATTAATTGCTAAAATGCAGGATTTATTTGGGAGTAGGGATACCGAAGGTACGCAGAAGCCGCCGCACGCGGAGCAGAAAAACTAATTCTCGGAGTTTGGGATTTACCTGGGATGTTGCAGCAGGACGGGTTTGCAGAGCGTTCTGCAATTGGGCATACTCAGCAGCCGTGAGTTGCTTGCCGTCGATAGGCGATCGCGCTTCCGTAATAATCTCCGTCCGCAATACTTCCTCAGGAGTATCCTCCGGTGGTGGCAGTCCCCTAGCAGGCATCACCCCCAGCAGTTGAAATGAAAATTGCAAAATCCATAGTGAAAAAATGGGCTTTTTCATTTCTATTTTTAATATTCAGTGTATTTTTAATTTTTAATTTTTAATTTCCCAATCCGGGGGGTAGTGGTTCCCGACAAAGAAGGTGAATCCGCTCAATGCGCTCAAACAACCAAGGATAATCTTCTCGGTATTGAGGAATCAGCGCCAGAGGACTCAGTAAAGCGGCTGCGGCGATGTCTGCAACACTTAAGCGATCGCCCACCAGGTAGAGGCTATTCTGCCCGCGACTGGACAAGACTTCCATTGCTACCTTCAGCCGATTTGCTGCCAGTTCCACCGCCGCCTGATTAATTCCATATTGCCGCCGCACCACCTGAATCACCAGCTGACTAGACGGCGAAGGGTCGATTTGCTTACCAGCACCGGCACGAAAATCATAGTAAACAAAGCGAGTCGCCGTGCCGATACTTTCATCCAGCCAATCTTCCAGCATCAAGGCTTCTGTCTGTAGTTGGCGATCCGGTAACGATAGCGCTGGTTCTGGGCGATAGCGATCTAGAAATTGTAAAATCTGCGTCGAGTCAGCGATCGCTTGCACTTCCTGCCGCGTCCCTGAGGGCGTAGCTTCGCTGACTCCCTGCATATCTTCTGCCTCTAACAAAAGCACCGGCACTGTCGTGAGTCCGGTGATTGGCTTGAGTTTGAGGATATGTAGCCCTGGGGTTAAATTTTCAACCTGATAAGCAATTTGCTTATAACCTAGCCCCAGTCTTGCTTTCCGACAATAGTGAGAAGTACTAAATTGCAGTAGTCGCATTTAATGCCAAAGCCGCCTACCGCAACAACAGATAAACATAGTCAGACCTTACTCCGACTCTAGGTGAGCCAACTAATGCTTGTGACCCCAGTTGTTTTCTCCAGTCAGTTGTTGCCAACATAACAGTTGTCTTGGGCGTCAATATTGACTCAGATAGTAGTAGATACCGAGTGAATGTGTGAGGAGCAATTACCAGATCGGGGTTCAGATGTTTCAGAACTCACTACTAACTTTCATACCCGTCGATTCGGTACGAATCCCTTCCAGGAGAAGTAAGGAGCGAAAACCAGATCACTAAGGAGACTTTGTGGGCGCTGGGCTAGTAGTCGTTCCACCAGTCGTCGGAGATGTGGTAGGAGAAGGGCTAGTAGTCGTTCCACCATCACCCGAGCCTTCCTGACAAGCTCCCAAGGTGGTAGCCAAGCCGAGAACTAAAAGCAGACTCACTATTTTTTTGTTCATACACTCCTCTTTAAGAGATTGCAACCAAAGGAATCGTTTGCTATTTAATCACAATATTGCGGTTTTTGCTTAGACGCTCCCGCAGGTGAAATCGGAATTCTTGGTTTCACCAGTCCTCTTAGCCAGTTTTGGGTATTCCAAAAGACTGAGGTTCCTTAGCTCCCAAGCTTGAATTCCGGTGCGCCCCACCGTATTCTTTGGATTTCTTTCGTACTTAGGAAAGAATACTCTCGCTCTACTGGATTCACACTCACTCTTGAGAGTGATATTGCTTTGAGTTTTTTCAATTTCTTTTTTAGCAGAAGCCTCGGAAAAACAGAGCAAGCTCTACCAGCAAGTGGTAATTTTGTCTATCCGCGAATTTTCGAGGATTTCCACATCGGGAGCGAATTTAGTTTTCTCAGCAAAGCAAAGGAATGAAGCTAAGAAATCAACCTTTATGGAGATGTGGAGACTCAGTATCAGTTATTCTGAATACAATTTACGACCAAAGTGACTGATAAACTAACTTGGCTTACCAATTGCTAGTGATTTGACAACAGGACGATTGACCGCTGCCTAAAATTTTTACCAAACTAGACGCGCAAGAAGAGTTCAAGGGAGGCGGCGTGTTTCCGCTTGTGGCTTATACCAGCAAATTATTTCCAGCCTGGATTCAGTACCCGCGAAAGCATTGGGCACTGCTACAGAAAATTGTGGATCGCATCCGCAACTCGTTGGAGTTGCAAGTGGTGCTGCAAACGGCAGTGGACGAAATTGCCACGTTGCTACACCTAGATAGGTGTTGTTTTTTGTGGTATTTCGAGGATACCAAGCGGGTACAAGTTGTCTGCGAGCGGATCAATGGAGAGCAAAAGAATTCTCAACTGGGGTACCATCCCTTAGAAACTTTTGGCGCAGTGGAGAGTGCGATCGCTTCTGGGAAATTAATTATCAACAGCCAAACAGCAGGTTCTCACCCGACGACAGGGGGGATGATGAATCGATGGCTTTCCTGGCTAAAGCGAGATAACCAGCAAATCGACACCAGTGGACGCTCCCAAGGGTCTTCTCCCTGGGACAGGGCTAACTTGTTCGTTCCGGTTAAGCGAAAAGAAGGATGGGTTGGCTTTATTGTCTGTATTTCAGAGCAACCCCGCACCTGGTCAAACTCCGAAATTGAATTTCTGCAAGCGATCGCCCAGCAGCTAGAAATTGCGATTTGTCAAGCTCAGCTTTACGAGCAAACCCAGAAACAAGCTCAAAGAGAGCAATTGGTGAATCAAATTACCAGTCAAACCCGGCAGAGTTTTAACTTGGAGACGATTCTGACTGAAGCGATCGCTCATCTGATGCAGGCGCTGTCAGCAGATCGGTGTCTAGTTCATCTGGTGGAACATAGCGACACTTTGGAAGAGGAGCGAAACCGGGGAGTCGGGAAGCAGCTTGTAGAGACAAAGCCGATCGCGTCTGAAGCCGAGGAGCAAGAAGCAAAGGAGCAAACAGATAAAACTTGCTTATTGCAACCCTTGCCCGCTGACGGTGCCGCTTTTCGGCGGAAATACCTTTTTGAGGTGTGTCGGGAGCCTTTTCCTTCTACCATTGATGACTTTGATACCCACGGACCACTGACCCAATGGGCGATCCAGCATCGTCAACAAGTGAGTATTCCTGACATCAAGCAAGACCCCCGAATTGGGGAAGCAAACGAAGAGTATCAAAAAGCCCAGATAAAATCTTCCCTGGTCGTGCCAGTACAGGCAAACGGAACACTCAACGCAATTCTTTATCTCAATCAGTGTTCGCATATCCGGTATTGGTCGAAAAATGACCGGACACTTGCCCAAGCGGTTGCCGATCAGCTGGCGATTTCCATTCGACAAGCCAACTTATACGCCCAAACTCAGCAGCAGGCAGTAGAAAGCGCCGCTCAAGCTAAGCAACTGGCCCAAACGCTGATTGAACTGCGACTAACGCAATCCCAGTTGATTCAAAGTGAAAAAATGTCAAGTCTGGGTCGGATGGTAGCTGGCGTTGCCCACGAAATTAATAATCCAGTGAACTTTATCTACGGCAATATTCCTTATGTGGAAAAGTATGTAGATGACCTGATTCGATTAGTGCGGAGCTATCAAACTTTCTATGTCAATCCAGATGCTGAATTACAAAAGCTCACTGAGGAACTAGAGCTAGATTTCCTCCTGAGAGATTTACCGCGCATTTTGAATTCGATGCAGGCAGGTGCCCAGCGAATTCACGAAATTGTTAAATCATTGCAGAACTTCTCGCGCCATAATCAAGCGTCCCTGAAACCAGTAGATATTCACATCGGGCTGGAAAATACGCTGTTCTTGCTGCACAGTCAGCTGGGCAATGAGATCCAAATAGAGAGAAACTATAGCGACTTGCCTTTAGTGGAGTGTTACCCGAAGCAACTCAATCAAGTTTTCTTGAGTATTCTGATGAATGCGATAGAAGCGCTCAATCGGGGGTTTTCCGAGGACAAAAAAATCGCCTTGCGTACCGAATTGGTGCCGGACTACTCTCCAGGGGTCGCTAGTGTGCGGATTGCGATCGCTGACAATGGGCCAGGAATTCCCCCAGAAATTCAGTCGAAAATCTTTGACCCCTTCTTTACTACGAAAGACGTTGGTCAGGGCAGCGGATTGGGCTTAGCAGTAAGTTACCAAATCATCGTTACCCAACACAAAGGCAAGCTACAATGCCACTCCCAAGTCGGTCAAGGTGCAGAGTTTATTGTTGAAATTCCCTTAATGCCCCCCCAACCGTTGTTAGCGCGGGGTGAGGAGAAGGACGCTAGCATTCAGGAGTCAGCAGTCAGAAACTCAGAAGCAGAAATTTATCCCTCATCCTATCCGGTGGGTAACGCGAGCAGCTCTCCAGCAGCTTCCCTCAGCATCCCAACATCTTACATCCTTCATCCTACCGAACCTTCTCCTGTTCATCTCAAAGCAATCGCGACGACCTTGCCAAAAGAAGCAATTAGAGAGTGTTAAGCTGTGGTTGCGTCGAAGGTAGCGACTAGGTACACGTTCGCTATCGATTAGCCATCTCGACAAGAATGTTGGATTCGATGCGAGAAAATATGGACTATAGACAGCTCTTGTGTCTAGAGTTTAAATTGATTGGTTTATTGTCCTTTGTCAGTGGTCAACAGTCAGTGGCAAAGCAAACTGACCTTGAGAAGAGAAAAAACTCATTTCTGACAACTGATACTAATAAAAAGAACTACTTATGGCTGCTGCCCCTCACTCCCTGACTCCAGATCGTCACCGTCCGGATAGAAGAAGCACTGTTTCCTCGCGGCAACCTAAAGGAAAGACAATACCCCCGCGTTCCGAAAGCGGTTCATCGTCTAGAACCCGTAGCAGAAGCTCCCAACAGCGGGACTTTCAGGCACAGACACCCGCATGGCTGCGATCGCTGGTGAGATTGCAGCGCACCTCCAACCTGGTATGCTTCTTCCTGATTGCTAGCACCCTGGGAGTTTATGCCTGGACGGTCTATACTCAGCAGATGTGGAGCCAGGAGTACCGCAAGTTAGAAAATCTGCAACGCAACGAGCGGCAAATGACAGCGGCAAATGAAGCCCTAAAAAACCAGCTGGCTCAAGAAGCTGAGCGTCCGGGTACGGGTTTGGTTGCTCCCAATCCAGCTAACACCATCTTTCTGCCGCCAGCGCCCCAGCGCCAGTCACGGCCCAAGCCAGTGGCAGCTCCTAACTCAGAAACATCCCCAACTACGCCACTAGGCTATTAACGAGGTATGGAAAAGTCAGGAGTCAGCAATCGTAGGTCGCTGCCTACGCAAAAGGTTTCTGCAACTGCTAAAGAGACGGGCGAGTTGAACCAGAATGGAAGTGGAATGCCAGAGTTAGTGAAAAAACTGCCTCGAAAACCCACTCGAAACGGAAAAAGTCGTCAGTCATCAGAACCGAAGCAAGGCGGCGAAAATCGGCAACAGGAGAAGATATCACCACAGCAGTCTTTACCTCAGAAGTCTTTTGATTGGAGCCTATTGCGTTCTCCGTCCTTGTTGCTGGGTACTTCATCCTTACGGTTGCTGCTTGTTTGGCTAATCATGTCTCTGAGCGGGCTAGGGCTTGCGATCAATTTGTATCGCCTACAAGTGGTGCAGGCACCGAGCCTGCTGCAAAAAGCGCGACAGCAGCAGATGGTCTATCTGCGCCCCTTTGTTCCCCGACGCTCGATTGTGGATCGCAGTGGTAACGTTTTGGCAACTGACCGTCCCGCCTATACGCTGTACGCCCATCCAAAGCTGTTTAAACAATCCAAACAGGCAATTGCGACGAAATTGGCGGTGATTTTGGGAGTTTCTGCTGACAATTTGCTTAAGCAGTTCAACAAGCAGGAAAGTGGAATTCGGGTTGCCTACGCCCTGACAGAAGAAGAAGCTGACGGTATTTCCCAATTGCGAACCGATGGCTTAGAGCTGATTCAACATTACGCCCGCCTCTATCCCCAGCAGGATCTAGCCGCAGACGTCGTGGGCTATGTGGATGTGGATCATCGAGGTCAGGCGGGTGTGGAGTATAGCCAGGAAAATTTACTCACCCGGGCTGTTCGCACCGTTCGACTGAGCCGCGCTGGTAACGGAACGTTGATGCCAGATCACGTGCCCGAAGGATTGCTGCATTTTGATGAACTGCAACTCCAGCTGACAATTGATAATCGCCTGCAACGTGCTGCTCGTTCTGCCCTCAAGCAACAAATGGAGTTGTTTAGTGCCAAACGGGGCACTATCATCGTGATGGATGCGCGGGATGGTGCGGTGCTGTCCCTGGTTGCAGAGCCGACGTACAACCCGAATGAGTACTCTACATCGGATGTAGGTTTGTTTAAGAACTGGGCGCTGGCAGACCTTTACGAACCGGGTTCGACGTTTAAGCCGCTCAATATAGCGATCGCGCTAGAAGCGGGAGCCATCAAACCCGACACTGTATTCTACGATCGAGGTCAGATTCAGGTAGCTGGCTGGCAGATCAAAAATGCTGAAGAGGGCAGTCACGGTGCCCTGTCGATTTCTCAGATTCTGCAACAGTCAAGCAACGTCGGCATGGTGCAAGTTATCCAACAACTCAAGCCGAGTATCTACTACGGTTGGCTGGAACGGCTGGGGCTGGGGCAAGCGGTTGGTATCGACCTGCCCTTTGAATCACCCGGACAAATGAAAAGCCAAGAGCAGTTTACGTCATCTCGAATTGAACCCGCTACCACCTCCTTTGGTCAGGGCTTTTCTCTCACCCCCATCCATCTGGCTCAGTTGCACGCTGCTCTCGCCAATGGCGGCAAACTGGTAACTCCTCATCTCGTCCGGGGACTCATCGACTCCCAAGGGCAGATGTACTGGCAGCCAACGCTACCCACGCCGCGCCCCGTCTTTTCCCCATCGACGACTCAGACGGTGTTAGAAATGATGGAAGCGGTCGTCACCAAGGGAACCGGGAAAGCGGCGCAAATCCCAGGCTATCGAATAGGAGGGAAAACGGGCACTTCCCAGAAAGCCAGCGCTACTGGGGGATATTCTAGCTCTGCCAGAATCACTAGCTTTGTGGGTATTTTTCCGGTTGATGCTCCCCGCTATGTGGTTCTAGCTGTTGTCGATGAACCGAAGGGCAAGGTCTATGGTTCCACCGTAGCCGCACCTGTAGTGAAATCAGTGATGGAAGCCTTAATTAGCCTTGAGAAAATTCCGCCTTCTGAAATTAAAAATTAAGTAGGAGAGCGTAAAGAAACCTATGTTGAAGCTGTCATTAGTTATTGGTGATAATTCAGAGCTAATAACTAATCGCAACCAACCGTTAGATTAGTTGTGCAAATCTGCTGACCCTTACATTTTTAATTACGAGTGGGGATAACGGCTTGCAGGCGATCGCGCAAAATTTTTATTTAATATGACTTTCTTAATTAGGCTGCCCAAGGTATCCTTAAATAATAGAAATATGTCTGATTTAAATATTAAAAGCTATTTCTTCCTTATCGATTTTATTTTAACAAAAATAAAATAAAAAGTCTATATCGTAGCCCTCAATAATTGTATGTAAAGGCAAGATCCCCGACGGCTGAGAGAAGTCGGGGATTCGGAAATCTAGCATCTCACAATTAAAATAGGATTGCTATCGCAGCCCTAAATGATTTGTGAAGCACCATCCTAAAATAAATTGCGGCTAATCGCTAAAGCCAATTCCGAAGGTGAAATTAAAAAAGAAGAATTAAATCTTACCTCTTTAATTTCTAACTTGGTACTTTTAATTGCGAATTTGACTTCGCTGCACTTGTTCCCACATTTGGTCGCGACTTTGGGACGGTTCCAGACAAGTTAGTCCTTGGCAAACTAACCCGACCGCACCTGATGGCAGATTCGACTCCGCCGTCGATACTGTTGTAGGCAGATATTGAGCAACTAAAGGAGTTAGGTGGTCGATAGTAGTGCGAACCAGTGTACAGTGATGATACCAATCCAGGGCGGTAAACAAACTCGGACAAGCTTGAGGTGACTGATGCATCACACTGCTGAAGGCTTGCAAAGCTTGTTCGCTGCGGTCGAGATAGGTAAGATTTTCAGTGAGTAAAGCCAGACGCACTAAGTTAGCGATCGCAATCCCATTGGCGGATGGTGTGGCACTATCCACATAGCTGCGTTCTCGCACTAACAGATCGCTACTAGCATCGCTGGCGGTGTTATAGTATCCACCTAGTTCCACACTCCAGAGGAATTCGTCAAATTCTTCTTGGAGGGCGATCGCTTTCTCCATCCAGAAACTAGCGTGAGTTACTTGGTGCAAATCAAGCAGCGCTTTAATAAACAAAGCGTAATCTTCCGACTGGGCCAGTATCGAAGGTTTTCCGTCGTAGTTGAGACGATGGAAGCGCCCCTCTACCCACTGACAATCCAAAATGAAATTAGCCGCTTTTCCAGCTAAGGACAGATATTCTTCCTTCCCAAATACCCCGTAAGCTCTGGCTAAACCTGAAATCATCAGGCTATTCCAAGCCACAATCATTTTAGTATCCGTCACTGGCGGAATTCGACCCGACCAACTGCCAGTTTTTGCCTCGTGGTTATTGCGGGCAGGAGGAAAGGTTTCTAGGGCGGCGGGTGGCGTACCGTAACGTGCTTCAAATAGCTTTGCGAGTGCCCTTTCCACTGTTTCGCTCAAAATACCCGGATGGCGGCGCTGTAAGACGTTGAGACCTTCAAAGTTGCCTCCTGGCGTCACGGTAAATTGTAGTTGAATTTCCTCTAACTCCTCTGGAGTCAGCAATTCGACTACTTCAGGGTACGTCCAGACATAAAATGCCCCTTCCTCGGGTTCGGCTTCCTCTGGATGGGTAAAATTATCCGCATCTTGGGCAGCATAGAAGTAACCCTCCAGTGCCGTCATTTCGCGCTTTAGCCATCGAAATGTACCTGCGATCGCTCTTTCAAATGCCGGTTCTTGTATCCCAGCGCTCCACAAATCAGCCAGATACTCCACGATCTGACCATTGTCATAGAGCATTTTTTCAAAATGCGGTACCGTCCAAGTCGGATCGACCGTGTAGCGGTGAAAACCGCCGCCTACATGGTCGTAAATCCCGCCCAGTGCTAAATCTAAACCGCGCTGGGTACACGCCTGCTTGGCGTCGTATTTGGATTCAAAATTAAATCGAATTGCTCGCAGCGCCAACTCGGCATAGGGCATCATTGGGAAACTAGCGCCATGTTCGCTAGAAGCCACTATCCCGGTATTCGTTTCTAACCCCTGCTGTAGCAAATCCTTGTTGGTCAAGGCAGGTTTTAAACCCGTCCCCATACTTGGTCGCAGAATGGCTGCTTGCTGGAGATGACCCAGAAGTTCTTCTTTTACCGCGTGCAACTTCGCTTTGTCTGTATCGTAGTAACCACGAATCGCTTGTAGCACTTGTAAAAATCCGGGACGCCCGTAGCGCGGTTCTACCGGAAAATATGTACCGCCATAAAACGGCACCCGATCCTCAGGAGAGAGAAAGACATTCAAGGGCCAACCGCCTTGACCTACCATCATCTGTAACGCCTGCATATAAATACTATCAATGTCAGGTCGTTCTTCCCGGTCTACCTTGATCGGGATAAAGTTGGCATTCATATAGTCTGCGATCGCCTGGTCGGAAAACGCTTCTCCTTCCATCACCGTACACCAGTGGCAGCTGGAGTAGCCAATCGATAGGAAAATTGGCTTATTGTCCCGCTTGGCAGCTTCTAGGGCTTCTTCACTCCAAGGCCACCAGTCGATGGGATTTTCAGCGTGTTTGCGGAGGTACAGGCTTTCAGCTTGATTGAGGCGATTGGTCATGGGGCTAATAGCAGAACTCGATATGAGTACGTTTTCACCCCTAGCAGTTTAGCGTGATGAATGGAGCGATCGCTCCATCCCACGCTAGATTCTGGTCAATCGTGGCTGGGTGAGTACATTAGTTAACCGAACCTTTGAGCGAAGCGTTATTTTCTTTAATTTCGATATCGTTTATTTTTAAGCGTCCCAGTTCCAGTTCCAGTTTCAATCTTTGTTCAATTTTCTCTTGAGGAATTCCCAGCCGCTGGGAAAGTTCTGCTGTCGTAAAACTCAAATTCCCCACTTTTATTTTTGTTTGTTCTTCAAGTTTTAATTGCCCATTTTCTACCCTTGGCTTACCTTCCACACCAATATAAACTTCTTTCTCTTCTAAAAAAGGGAATGTTTTTATAACTTTTTCCAACAATTCTTTCTCTTGTTGATTCAGTTCTTCTTTGGGAACTTCTGAGACATTGAATACAACCCCGCTTTCTACCTGACCATTCTTGATGGTTGTATTGAGACCCTTGGTAGATGCCAGTAACTTACTGGTGTTTTTATCTTTAGCAATTGTTGAAATTACCAAATCATTCACTTCATTTTCACTCAAGTCAATTTCTATATCTTGACTATCTAATTCCGCCTGAGTATTTTGGGTATTTTTATCAATAGCAGGTTTTTTATCACTTCCATCCCGTCTGCTTAGTTCTGTTTGCAATCCTTGGCTAGCTCCAATGCTATTTTCTATTTTGGCATCAACATTTCTTTGCAATCTGGCTTTGACTGTTTGGACTTCAGCTTCATTTCTAAAGTCAATTTGTCTAACTTGGGAATTTGTAGCTTTTTCCTTGCTAATATACCATTCAGGAAGTTGGGTTGCCTGTTTCCAGTAATAATAAACTACTGAAAAAGAACTCAGGGCTAACAACAAAAATAGAAAAATGCTTTTTTTCATGTTTAACTCAATTTCCTTTTGTCACAAAATCTGATATTGATATATAAAGATTTTATTCTTCTTTATAAAAAAATTAGGTTCTTTTCTTTTTTAGGGTTCTTTATGTTTTTGGCGTTGAATAACATTGCCTGGTTCGCGGGAAGCACAGGGATGAGAAAAAGAAAAGCGCCCCAGCCGCTATAGCTTGTGTAGATTATAGATGCCGCCCCTATCCAAGCGAGCAACTAGAGCGGTAGGACAGGGGTGCTAGGAGCGTGCTAAGAGCAACACCGCTTCGCTACCGCGTCTACCAAGAACTTCCATCAATTAAAACATCCTATCTCTGGCTTGATTGATGGAGGGGGCGATCGAGGCGCTGTTGGTACAAACAGACAAAAAACTCAATTTCTTGTCGGGCACTTTGTTGGAGTGGTGTAGGAAGAGAATCCGCTAACACGGTAAAAGGTTCTGTGACACTTTCGAGTAAATCGTAGATTTCTTCTAAAGGTACATCCTGATATTGCCGTGTCTGTGCAGCCAGTGCTGCTGTTGGCGTTAGGTCAATCTTCTGTTGAGCGATCGCTTCTAAATCTTTAAATTGCACGGTCATATCGAGCAACTCCTTTGTTAATAAGGACGCATCTGTACAGAAGTCGATCCAGTCAACTCCCCATTAGTGTTGGGTTGAGCAGTTGAGAGCGATCGCGGTGTCTGAATTGTTGTTGGGACACTCAGTGCTGCGATTACATTGAGCAACAAGGTGATCGTGGCGGCTTGCAGAAGTCTTTTAGACATGACTCGGTTCCCTCCATCCCCGAATAGTTCTAACAGTACGATTTGCTATAGCGATCGCACTTCGTCCCATTGATTCACCCAGTTGGGCGATTGTTTCCTGACGAAGACAACCAGCAAGATGCGATCGTTGTTGAAAAACCGAACCCCAGAGGAAACAACGACAAAACACGCCTACCCTTTCAGTGCTACCGACGGGTTTTCCCGGATGTTCTACATTCCAGCCGACAAGCCCAATCCACCTGCTGCAAGCGAACCTTCTCGCTAGGGTTGTATCGGTAGTATTTCCAGCACCCGGTACTTTCTCTTACAATCGCTAAAATTAAGAAAAATCACCCGAAAAAGCAGACTCCATGATTCCTACCGTTATCGAACAATCAGGTCGTGGCGAACGTGCCTTTGATATCTACTCCCGGCTCCTCCGGGAACGCATCATCTTCCTGGGACAACAGGTTGATTCCGACCTTGCCAACTTAATCGTGGCTCAGCTGCTGTTTCTAGACGCTGAAGATCCAGAGAAAGACGTTTACCTGTATATCAATTCTCCCGGTGGTTCCGTCACCGCAGGTATGGGCATTTTTGACACGATGAATCAAATCCGCCCGGATGTTTGCACCATCTGCCTCGGATTAGCCGCTAGTATGGGCGCTTTCCTCCTCAGCGCGGGTGCTAAAGGCAAGCGGATGAGTCTGCCCCATTCCCGGATCATGATCCACCAGCCTCTCGGCGGCGCTCAAGGTCAAGCCACCGATATTGAGATTCAAGCCAAGGAAATCCTGTACCACAAAAGACAGCTGAACGAATATCTGGCTAAACACACAGGTCAGCCCATCGAGCGGATTGAGGAAGATACCGAACGCGATTTCTTTATGTCGGCAGAGGAAGCCAAGGACTACGGTTTGATCGATCAGGTGATTAAACGCAGTCCCTCTGCTACCCGCACAGCCGTTGCAGCGGTATAGAGAACTAAAAGTTAACGGACGTGCAATTTCTGGTTAGCCCCTCCATCGAGCGGGGCTTGGGAGGATCGAGTCAAGCAAATGTTGTGAGATCCCCCAGGAACATAGATTAAATAACTTACGCTCGTTCACGTTCTGTAGGGACATGGCAATGCCATGTCCCTACTACGCAAAAATTAAGAGGTTAATCAATCCACGATCCTTCGTTCCCGATCGATTGAGGGAGAAATACAGAAAATTACACATCCCGTCAATAAAAAATGGAGCTTCCCCCATTTTTTATTGACAATGTTGCTCAGTTACTTTTCCGGTGTTGGGAGAGATTCAAGATAGCGCAGGAAATCCAGCAATTGTTCCTGATTCAGCTCCGAACGACCTCGCTTACCGTAGGTTCGCTTCAGATAATCTTTTCCTTGCTCAGCAGTCCAGCGCAAACGCTTAATTTCTACCGTCGTTCTAGCCATCGCTTCGGATAAGTCCATCTCCTCAGCAGCAGAACTTGTGCTACCGATAGTCATATCCATCGGACTTGGCTGAATAACCTCTTCGCTAGCGTGATAACCAGGCGAAGAGGTCATTGGCTGATTATGCTGGCTGCTAAACAAGCCTCCCGATATTTCTTCGGGTGTCTCGATCGCAGCATCATCCCCATAAAGCTCAGTATGGGCAGGGGAATACTCTTCTGCAAACGGGACATCCTGATTCGATAGCACGACGGGAGGTGGTGAAGCAGCTTCTTTTTGTCCCCGATCTGAGAAGGACATTCCAGCCATATCATTGAAGCTGACTGGATCGGAATACAGCCGATTTGGGCTTGGCTGCGAGGGGCTTTCTGACGGAATGACCGTTTCGCGTCTGGGGTTAGCGATCGCCCCCACTGGCACCTCAACCGCCACAGTTTGCGTAATCTGAGCATCAGACTGCGTAACTGGAGTGTTGTGGCTAGAACTTCCAGCAGGAATTCCCAAACAGTTCAACGCTCTGGCTGTTGCCTTGTCTTCTGCCAGCTCAATCTCACCGGCTGCTGCCAAACCTGTCGCTAGGATTACACCTTCGACTTGAACAGCGGCTTTGACCACGTACTTTCCTTCATGAATGGTCAGTAACTCAGTGGTCAGGCTGCCTAAGGGATAACGAACTCGGAATTGAGAAAACATAATACTCCACGCCACCCAAACCTAGTCGGGTTTTTTGGCTCCCATCAACGTTAAGTATAGTACGCCCCCTGAAAAACGATTTTAGAGAAGGTACCGCAAGAAACTAAAATAATTAGAGACTGTTCATCGGTATGGTATAAAACCATTCCCTACTGCCCGCTACGCTCGCAAGTGACCGAGTCCGTTTCACAGTGGTTGGCTTGAGAAAAGGCAGTCAGACAAAGTGCTTGTCGTCGCTTTTGTCGTCAAGCACCTGAACAGAGAAAGCACTGGTTGCTGCCAGTCGCTGGTTGCATCCGGAGTTCTTGTTCGGGACATCTGCTTGATATTCGCAAAGGCGGGCTGAAGGAGGGATGGTTGCCTGACGATGTTCCCTTGACGCTCAACTGTGGACTGTAGATTAAAGACGACCAACCGTGGACTAGAGACTACCAAACGCAGCCGTCTGTTGTCCAAAATCTGTAAAAAGACAAAATTTTGTTTGTTTACAAAGTCTAAAATCGATAGTCCAAAATCTTCCGCTCGCGTAGTGTATGCCGCGATTAACTGCGACTCCTCGCATAGCGTATATCGCGATATGCATCTCCTCGTGTAGCGCTAAGAAGGCTAGAGCATCGCGTTCGATGACGATGACAAGGTTTCGCATACTGTAGGGTGAGAAACGCGCCACCCAGGTAGTAGCGAGACATCTGTTAAAAACGCGGCGAATTTGGCGCTGCCACATCAGGGTAAAAATACCCATGCTTTCTAAGCATGGCGTCAGGATAACAAGGAGAAAAATCGCTTTCAATCGTCAGCGGTCAACAGTCAGTAGTCGGCAAGAAGAAAGAAGCAACTGTTGTAGAGACAAGGTTAGCTCGTCTCTATCAGCTGACAAATTTAGACAAACAGAATTGTTTTTATGGTGGAGGCAAACTCATAGCTGCATGGAATTTTCAATCGCTACACTACTTTCTAATTTCACAGATGACAAATTAGTTGCTCCTAAGGTTCTGGAAAAAAAACTGCGTTGCCAGGATGAAGAGAGCTTAACTAAACTACAAATTGCCTTGGATGCCTTGGAAAAAATTGGCATTTTGGTCAAAGATCGCGGTAAGTATCGGCGCGTCCAAGAAGAAGATGTCGTCGAAGCCAAACTGCGCTGTTCGAGTAAAGGGTTCTGCTTTGCCATTCAGGAGGTAGAAGGAGCGGAAGATATTTACGTCCGAGAGAGCCATCTGAGTACTGCTTGGAATGGCGATCGCGTTCTCGTCAAAGTCACCAAAGAAGGAAACCGCAAACGCTCTCCAGAAGGGGAAGTGCGGCTGATTCTAGAACGAGCCAATCCCTCGGTCTTGGCACGAGTCAAGCAAGTCGAAACCGGCTTTAGAGCCGTCCCTCTAGACGATCGACTGCTATTTGAACTGAATCTGCATCCGAACGGTCAAAACTTGGCGGAAGCCGTCGATTACCTGGTTCACGTCGAAGTTTTACGCTATCCCCTGGCATCGCAGCCGCCGATTGGCAAAGTCGCTCGCATTCTCGGCAGCAATGCAGAAGCCGCCGCAGACACGGATATTGTCTGTTGCAAGCACGACTTACCTCGCAACTTTCCATCTGAGGTGCTTAGAGCCGCAGAGGAATTGCCCAAACAGCCGAGTCAAAAAGATTTCAAGCACCGGCTGGATTTGCGGAATTTGTTAACTCTTGCCTTTATTCCTGAGCCTTCAGGAGCGGGAAGTGAGAACGAAACCGCTCAGCACGTCACAGAAAACGCTCTGACTCTTAACAAAACAGAGGCTGGAGCGTGGCAGTTGGGCGTCCACATCACGGATGTTGCTCACTACATTGAGCCTTCAGAAGCGCTGGATCGGGAAGCTCGCAAGCGGGGAAACACCGTCTATCTCGGAGACATGGTGCTGCCAATGCTGCCGGATGCTGTTGCCAGTCGCTGCTCCTTGGTACCCGGCGAAGCTCGCTTAGCGATCTCGGTACTGTTAACTCTCGATTCCGCCACCGGACAAATGGTGGAATATGAGATTCAACCCACGGTGATTCAAGTAGATCGCCAACTGAGTTATGACGAAGCGACGGCAATTTTAGAGCGTCATCAAGATGCCGAAGCGCCAGTGTTTGAAATGCTCAGTCAGTTGTTTTACGAGCTGAGTCCGGCGGTGAAAGCACAGCGCCTAGGGAGGGGAGGATTTGAACTGAATCTGCCCGGTACTCAATTGCCCTACAACGATGAAGGCATCCTAGGAGCGATTGTATTTTCGGGAGGAGTGCGTTCTCTAGTTGTAGAGTTGATGCTCCTGGCAAATCAAGCGATCGCTACCCATTTGCAAGCACTCTTTCTGCCTGCAACGTATCGCATTCAGCCTTCTCCAGATCCGGAGGATGTGCAGGAATTGATGAAGTTGGCGAGTAATCTGGGCATGGAACTGCGCCTAGAGCAGGAAGAAGCCGTGACATCGCGGGACTATCAACGTTTTACTCAAATGTTCGCTCAATCCCAGTCAGAGCGAGTCTTGATGTATCTGTTGCAGTCCACCCTAAGACCCTGTGGTTATAGTACAGCTCCCGGCTCTCACTTTGGTTTGGCTTTGGGAATAGGCGAGGACGAAAGCCCCTACACCCACTGTCTCTCACCGCTGCGACGCTACGCAGATTTACTGATGTCGCGGGTATTGCTTGCTGTATTCGAGAAAGGACGCGATCGCCGAACCACTCGCGCCAAAGAAAGCGTGAATCTGCGTCATAGTTCCGCCCACGGCAATATCAACTGGAATGTCTTGCCACCAGACGTGCAAGAAGATTTAGAAAGCCAGCTACAGGGTATCGTTGTGCATCTCAACGAGCGTGAAAAGCTGACTTCAGATGCACAAGCGGATCTGGAAGGACTCAAAAAAGCCGAGCTAATGAAGGAACGCACGGGAGAAGTCTTCCAGGGGTTAATTACCGGCGTCCAGTCTTACGGGTTCTTTGTGGAAATTGAAGACTTGCTAGTGGAAGGACTGGTACACGTCAGCTCTCTTAAAGATGACTGGTACGAGTTTCGCTCTCGTCATGCTTGTCTGGTTGGACGGAAAAGCCGCGTTTCTTATCGTCTAGGCGATCGCGTGGAAGTCCAAGTTAAGAGCGTTGATTACTATCGTCAGCAAATTGACTTGGTCATTGTCGGCGGCGGTAGCGAAGCCAGCAATGAGGATATAGAAGCAGATCCTTCTGCCGATCCTGAATTGGATGAATAGCTAATCGTTAATGGCTCATGGTGTGTTCAAGAACCATGAGCCATTAACCGTTTAGCTAATTACCCATTACCTACTACTAATGACCAAACCCCTTATCCTCGGCATCACGGGTGCCTCTGGCTTAATTTATGCCGTACGTGCCTTAAAATTTCTGCTCCAAGCTGAGTACAGCGTTGAACTGGTTGCCTCCAAATCTACTTACATGGTTTGGCAGGCAGAGCAAACTATCCGGATGCCTGTAGAAGCAGTGGCACAGGAACTATTTTGGCGACAGCAAGCTGGAGTCGAAACGCAGGGTAAACTTTACTGCCATCCTTGGGGCGATGTGGGAGCCAATATTGCCAGTGGTTCCTTCCGCACCCTAGGGATGGTGATTATGCCGTGTAGTATGAGTACCGTGGCGAAACTGGCAGCTGGCTTAAGTTCCGACCTTTTGGAGCGAGCAGCAGATGTCCAACTCAAGGAAGGGCGGAAACTGGTTCTTGTGCCCCGCGAAACGCCCTTTAGCTTGATTCACCTGCGTAACCTGACGGCTTTGGCAGAAGCAGGTGCCCGAATTGTCCCAGCAATTCCTGCTTGGTATCACAATCCCCAAACAATTGAAGACTTAGTAGACTTTGTGGTGGCGCGTGCCTTAGATCAGCTAGATATTGACTGTATCCCGATTAACCGATGGGAAGGAAAATGAAAAATTAAAAATGTAAAATTGAAAATACAAGAAGAAATTCTGCATTTTTAAGCTTTAATTTTTAATTTTTAATAGATTATGCCTGCGATTCGGATTTTACTGCTGATGTTGGTGCTAGGGTCCGTAGCACTACTTGCTTTACAAAATTTGTCGCCGGTGCTAGCGCTGGTATTTTTGGGTGCTAAGACGCAAGCGCTACCTGTAGGGGTTTGGATTTTGGCAGCGATCGCAACGGGTGCCCTGACTGGCAGTTTCTTACAATTGTTGAGCTATCTACAACGGCGTCCCTTACAAGCACGCATCCGCAAACTAGAAGCTACAGAACCCCCTCGTGCCAACCAGTCGCGGCGGGAAACTGCCCAATCTACCTATACCACTCAACAAACCTCTACCACTCAACAAACCAGTTACACCCCTCCCCCTCCGCCAGAGCCAACGAATACCGATGCAGATGGAGATGACTGGGAAGAGGAGGTTGCGGAGGATGATGATTGGGGGGATGAATCGGAGGAACCGCGCGATCGCACTCCAAGCCGACAACCGTTTGCAAAAGAATCTGTAGAAGAACGTACAACCTACGAGCGTCAGCAAGAACCGAAAAGCGCCTCTCGATCGGGTTCCGTCTATTCTTACAGCTACCGGGAACCGCGCAATTCTGGGGTGGGAAAAACTGAAGCCGTTTATGATGCCAGTTATCGGGTAATTACCCCGCCCTATCAGGAACCTGAACCTGTACGGAAAACCAATCCGGATGAGGACGACTGGGGATTTGAAGACGAGGACGACGAGTTTGACACTGATTGGAAGAACCGATAAGCCTAGAGGGTGACTTTTTTTGCGAGGGTTTCCCTCAACCCCCCTCCGGGGAAGCATTCACACGCTTTATTATTTTGACTCCTGAATGCTCAAGTCATTAACCCCAAGAATTAACTCTAAACTACTACTTATAACCGCATCAGTTCGCGCGATTGCTGCTTAACAAGACCTGTCATTGCGGCTTTCTGCAAGGTCATGAAGGCATTAAAATCCTCATTGTCATACTTTTTTCTTAATAACTGTCGCAGTTGATCTTCAGCTTCAACGGTTAAATATCCAATAGTCAGTGCTTGTTCGACAAGTTCGCGGATGAGCATCATAATTTTTCACCAACTCAATCAATACCAGGAGAAACCATTAGGTTTTGAAATAGGGAATTCACTTCAGTTAATTTACGGATGCCTTTTCTGAGGCAGGGCAATATAATTGAGCCGCAGGGTAAGGTAATGCCGTTAAAACCTAGGAAAACCATCGCTTCGCCTCTTTTCTCCCTCTCAAAAACTGTGAAATTTTAATGAACTTTAGATGAAAGTTAGATAAAGTCTCCCTAAAATTTAAGGATAGCCAAAATATTAAAGAAACTTCATCTAACAATCGTTATTAAATTCGTTAGAACTTCATCGTAACTTCGTTAGGATTTCATAATTAATCCGTTAGAATCAGGCGTTGACAGCCTTTATTGAGGTTAGCAACGCGAGAGAATGGTATCAACTGTTGAGCGGCAGGACGACGAGTTTACAGAAGCAGCAAATAATTGGCATTTGGAGAAGCTTTATATAGATTTAGCATCTGCCAAAGGAAGGAGTCTGACACCCGTTGAGAAGAAATTCTTAAGAGGATTGTTGTGTGGCTATAGTCCAGCAGAAATAGCAGACACTGTCTACAAAAGTCGCACTAGCAGTGCTGTTAGAGTTTATTTATCTAATGGGCTGTACAAATATATTCAAGAACTCCTGATTCGCCAGACGGGTGACGTTATAAAAATCAAGAACTGGAGCCGCGTCACCAACTTGCTCTCAAAAGCTGGATATAAAATAAATTCCGCTAACGTATCCGAACACGGTCAAGCTGAGACATCTGCCATCGGGACAGCGATCGCTTCCCAGGATTGGGAAGAAGTGATTGATGTAGCAGCTTATTACGGTTGCGAGGAAGAACTGGCAACCTTAGAGCAGTGGATTGTCCACGACAGCTGCCGCTTAGTGGCATTGTTGGGGATAGGGGGAATCGGGAAAACTGCTCTTGCTGTAAAGCTAGCAGAACAGATTCAGCAAGATTTTGAGTTTGTCATTTGGCGATCGCTACGTCATGCTCCATCAGTTCAAGATTTGGTGGCAAACTTGGTTCAATTTCTGTCGCAGGGACAGGAAATCATCGGTGACGCAACCGCAGACGAGGGAATTTCCCTACTGATGGCTTATCTGCGATCGCACCGCTGTCTGATCGTCCTCGATCGAGCTGAGGAAGTTTTATCTCCTATCCAACACGCTGGATACTATCGTCCCGAATATGAGGGATATGGGGAACTGTTCCGACGTCTGGGAGAAGAACGCCATCCTAGCTGTCTGGTTCTCACCAGTCGGGAGAAACCGAAAGAAATTGCATCCTTAGAAGGGGAAAACTTACCCATTCGTTCCTTAGAACTGAGGGGGTTGTCAGCATCCGATGGACAAGAGTTACTGCAACTCAAAGGTTTAGTTGGCTCAGCTGAAGAATGTAGAGTCCTGATCAACCGCTATGCCGGGAATCCGTTAGTCCTGAAAATTGTGGCAACGACGATTCAAGATGTCTTTGACGGGAACATCACCGACTTTTTAGCAGAAGGGTTGGTTGTCTTTGGGGATATCCGAGATCTACTAGATCGGCAGTTCAATCGCCTCTCGGACTTAGAAAAAAAAGTAATGTACTGGCTGGCAATTCGTCACAAGTTAATTCCTATACGTTCCTTGCGAGACGAGGTGGTGCCGGGAGTATCGAAACGGCAGCAGCTAGAAGCAATGGAATCTTTGCGACGGCGATCGCTGATTGAAAAAACCTCGAATAATTTCACCTTGCCACCTGTTGTCAGGGCGTATCTCGCTGACAAATTAGTTGAGCAGATTTGTGAAGAAATGACGACTAAAGATGTGGCTCTTTTATTAAGCTTGGGGCTAATTAACGCTCCATCTGGGAGATACGAAACCAACCGTCGTCTAACCTTACCGGGTTAAAATTACCGGGTTAACAAAGGGCTGGAAAGGACGATTTTTCGCCAATGCTTGGCTTAGCCGCTAGCATCTCCCACAGGAAAGTCGCTGAGAAAGGGCGAGTTCGCGGGACTCTTGCCTCACTTGACCCAGCATTGCAGCTTGCTGCAACTGCATAAAAGCGTTGAAGTCTTCTAATCCATACTTAGTTGTTAAAAGTCTCCGCAGCTGTTCTTCGGCTGCAACAGTTAAGTAGCCTGTACTCAAAGCGTGTTGGACGACTTCGCGGATATTGCTGAGGTTATTTTTCATGGTAGAACACCCAACTTTGATGATCCTAAGTGAGATTACCGTGCTTCACAATTTAACCTTATTAGGCAACCGTAACATTACTGAAATTGAAACAAAGCAATTATAGGGTAATTTCAAAGTAATTCAAAGCCAAGTTGGTTGCTCAAGTTAATAGTTTGCAGGATTTTGTTGACACAAAGCTCCAAATTTTGTCAGAAATACGCAAAAAGGTCTATCGGTATCTATATGGCTGGTGGATTTGACCTCAGAAGAGATAACAGTAACGTTTTTTTGTCCGCAAGCTTAAAGAAAAAGCTACACGAAGAATTCAACAGAAAGTACAAGCCTGAAGGCAAGCGTGCCTTAATGCAAGAATTTTTGAGTGCGTGGCGGAAACAACTCAATACACTTGAACCCTCCCGCCAAGCTTTACAAGCAATTTTGAACTCGGAGAGCCGCCAAACCTGCGAGTATCGGATTGCCAATGGCTTATGTCATCTGTTATTGAACTGTTCCTATGATGAATGGAGCGAGTTTTCTCAGAATGCTCCCGACAATTCTCAGAGCTTGCTATCCTATCCAATCGGGGAAGAGGTCGGTTCTCAAGACTCCTTATCTACCACTCCTGGTATAAGATGCTGGGAGGAAAGTCAAACCGTCAACGCCCTAACCGAAGCGCCACTAGATCGGGGCAAAAAACGCCAGTGGGGCTTGTTTATCCCTAATCCGCGATGTCGGATGGTGTGGGGGCGAGAAAGCTTCATTCAAGAAGTATTGAACCGCCTGGACGATCCCACAGAACTCTCTATTTTTTCCCTCAGCGGCAGTCCAGGGTATGGCAAATCTGAAGCTGCCAGCCAAATTGCGAAAGAAGCACTCGACAGAAATCTGTTCGCGGATGTGGTGTGGGTGACAGCGAGGCAAAGCGAGTGGGTGGATGGTTACATCAGCCAGGAAAAGCAGTTTGAGGCGCTGACGTGGAAGAAATTTTTAAATGAAATCGCGCATCAACTGGATTGTCCCCCTGAGCGAGTTCACCAGCGTTTGAGAGCAGAGAAATTGCTTGTCGTCTTGGATAATGCGGAAACCGCACAAGTTGAAGATATTCTGGCGAACCTTATCAAAATGCTCAACCCCAGTCGCGCACTGATTACCAGCCGACACCGAACTAAACCTCCCTATGTAAGACTAATTGAAATCCCAGGACTCGAAGAAAGATGGTCGTCTAAATTGTTGGAGGATGAGGCAAAATACAACAACATTTCGGTAATCAAGCAGGCAAGCAACGAACAGCTTTATCAAATGCATCAATTGTCTTGCGGCGCACCCTTAGCACTACATTTCCTGGCTGGGCGAGTATTCCACGATCAAGCACTTGAGCCAATCTTGTCGGAATTAAAGCTTGCCAGCCGACAAGTTGAGACCTTCTACCGCTTCTGTCTGGAAGCAGCGTGGCAGCGAATCAATGTGGCAGCAAAAAGTGTACTGCGTTATATGGGCGGGGTGGATGCCACGGTTAGCAGAGCCGAGTTGTCTCAAGTTGGGAAATTACTGGATTCGGACTTAGATGCGGCACTGGCGGATCTGAGACGATGGTATTTGATTGAAGACGTACAAGATGAGCTAGGTAATCCCCGCTACGATCTGCATCCTTGGGTGAGAAGCAGCGTGCGCGGAGGATTGGTAGAAAAGTGGCAATCGTCGCTGGAAGACTTGGATAAAGATAGCTACCGGGAAATTTGATATGTAGGTGAAAGAGTTAATTTCTTCCGTTGATGGTTACACTAGGACAGCGATCGCTCTGGCAATTGTAAATATGGAAAATAGCAATCAGAACCTACGCGACCGGCTCAAGGGCATCAATGTCTATCTGATTGGCATGATGGGTGCGGGAAAGACAAGCGTGGGACGCTTATTGGCGCAGCATCTGGATTATCGCTTTTTCGATACCGACGCTGTAATTGAGCAAGTTGCCAAAAAATCGATTAATGAGATTTTTGCCAGTGACGGGGAAGAAAGCTTTCGGAAGCTGGAAAGCCAAGTGCTGTCCGAATTGTCGGCTTATACGAAGTTAGCGATCGCTACTGGCGGCGGTATTATCCTGAAGCGAGAAAATTGGAGCTATCTCCAGCACGGTCTCGTCGTATGGCTGGATGTCCCTGTGGAACGTTTAGTCGCCCGTTTGCAAAACGATACCACCCGACCTCTGTTAAAAAACGCTGACATCGCGACCGAATTCCCAAAGCGGTTTGAGCAACGAAAACCGCTGTACGCCCAAGCCGACCTGCACATCACCGTTGGCGAGGGGCAAACTCCCGAACAAATTGCGACGCAAGTAATTGAAGCAATTCCCGCAGTTCTTAAGCCAAAGCCAGACAATAACGGTCAGTAAAACTGGAAACAGCCGCCTCTAATCGTGCCGCAGACGCCAGTATGCACTAAACTTCTAGAAAACGATTACTGGCATCATCCTGCTAAGCAATGCTTAACGATAGCGAATACCTCAAGAAAGCTGAAGCGACTCGCGTTCGAGTGCTAAGCGAAGCACTACCCTACATCCAGCAATTTGCCGGTCGCACCGTTGTCGTTAAATACGGCGGCGCGGCGATGAAAGACGCTTCGCTCAAAGATAAGGTAATGCGCGACATTGTATTCTTATCCTGTGTAGGCTTGCGTCCCGTCGTGGTACATGGCGGTGGTCCAGAAATAAACTCTTGGCTGGGCAAACTGGGAATCGAACCCCAATTTAAAAATGGCCTGCGCGTGACCGATGCCGCCACAATGGAGGTGGTGGAAATGGTTTTAGTGGGTCGGGTCAATAAAGAAATTGTCTCCTTAATTAACCGTGCTGGCGGTTCCGCTGTTGGACTTTGCGGCACAGACGGCAACTTGATCAAAGCCCGACCAGAAGGGGTAGAGGGCATTGGTTTTGTGGGAGAAGTGAACAGTATTGATATCAAGCTTTTGCAGTCACTGGTCAGTAGCGGATATATCCCTGTAGTGTCTAGCGTGGCAACCGATGACAGTGGACAAGCCTATAACATCAATGCGGATACCGTAGCTGGGGAACTTGCGGCAGCTTTGGGGGCAGAAAAGTTGATTTTGCTCACAGATACAGCAGGGATCTTGCAGGATTATAAAGATCCCTCCACTCTGATTGCCAAAGTGGATATCGCCGAAGCGAGGCGTCTAATTGAGAAGGGTATCGTGGGCGGTGGGATGATTCCCAAGGTGAAATGTTGCGTGCGATCGCTTGCTCAAGGCGTTCGGGCTACTCATATTATTGACGGTCGTATTCCCCACGCACTGCTATTAGAAATTTTCACCGACGCCGGTATCGGCTCGATGATTATCGCCTCTGAGTTTATGACTTAGGGTTTATGACTTAGGCGTGCGCGATTAACGAATAATAATCTGCCTGGGTTGGTTGAAGCGTCTGCGATTGCCTCGCGGATTCACAATCACTGGATTAATCAGGATAGAATCCCGAATCTGGGGATTGATTAAGGTGGGGTTGATCAGTGTCGAGTTGTTGACTCTTCTGTGCGATCCCACCGGGTAGCCGGGATAACTCGGATAGGAGTTGGGATAACCCTGGTAATAGTCGGGATAACTTGGATAAGAGTTGGGATAACCCTGATAGTAGTCGGGATAACTCGGATAGGGATTGGGATTGACTCGATAGTAATTACTCGATCCGCGATCGCTCATCCCTGTCGTTGGGTTGATCGGAATCGGGCTGGGAATCGGACTGCCATAAACAAAGCTACCTGATGACTGCTGGGGAACTCCATGCTGGGGAAATCCATAAGTAGGCACGCCTTGCTGAATGATTAATTGTGCCTTTGCTGGGGAAATCGCCCCGGTTAGTACCGTAATGCCCAGCGTCAAGGGTGCTAAGCCGGTGGCAAGGCAAAACCGATGAAAACGATGCAACGGCAGAGGTAGGGTTTTGAGCATGGTTTTACATCCTAATCTTTTGGATGGTGCTAAGTATGAAATTTTGAATGACTTCTTAAGATAAACCCTGGCAAGGCGAGGAAAATTCCCCTCGTTGATTCACCTGAACGGGTGATGTTGAAACAACGAAACAGAAACCACCCCTTACAGACGATAAATCTTCCGAGCTGGCAGCTTGCAATTTTTGTCTTTGGATGCTCTCGAAAACCCTGGCAAAGGCAATTGATTTTAGCCGTCCTGATTACAGGATAATCTGCTTCGCTAAAATTTAAAGAGGCTATCGGTGATGACGTACAAAGCACAAAAAAGTTCTCTTTAAATTCGATTGGCACAGTGAATTCAGAAACCCAGGAAATTATTAGAACCGAGTACCAGACTGGCACAGCAGCATTTGAGCGAGGAAATTACCGCCAGTCAGTGCAGCATTTAGAGAAGGCAAGTAGCTTGGTGACTCGAAACTCCCGATTGGGAGGAGAAATCTTGATTTGGCTGGTGACGGCTTACGAAGCAGCAGGACAAACAACAGAAGCGATCGCCCTCTGCAAACAGCTGCGACATCATCCCGATCCACAAACTAGCAAGCAAAGCCGTCGCCTACTCTACATTATGGAAGCCCCGCAACTCAGCAGGCGTCCAGAATGGTTGACAGAGATTCCCGATCTCACAACTCTCGCTGACAGCGAACCGGAATTTCGCCGGGGGAGCAATCTTCAGGGTGCTACGAAAACTCCTCAAAAGCGTCCAGAACCGGAACCCATCGATCTCAGCCAAGTAAATACCAAGGACAATTTGTTTATTTGGGTTGCCTTGGTTGCCATTGGTTTGACACTCGGTGGATTAGCTTGGTTTAATTTTTGAACGCTAATTTTATCTGTGATTGGGTTCTTGTTTGGCTTCCCGCAAACCTTTTTTTATGCCCAATATGGCGTGACTGGATGGGCTTTCCTAGGTTGGGAAAATTCATCTAATCGCAAATCCAGCTTCTGTTTGAGTTGTTGAGGAGATTTTTCTCCAATTAAAAGTCGTAGAACAATTAGCAGCAGTCGGTAAACTTCCTGTCTGTCTTTACAGCGGTATTTAGGGCAGTAGTGCGACGAGTCCCTCTGGTAGCTTTAAGATGGTATGGGTGAAGCGGGAGAACCTGAGATGGTGACTGATGCGACGCTGGAGCAGATTCTGAAATTGGCGAAGGGACGAACCGACTCCGCTGAGGTTTACTATCTATCAAGCCAAGACACACCAGTTGAGTTTGAAAACAATCGCTTAAAATCCCTGCAAACCAAAGCACTGCAAGGAGTCGCGCTGCGGGTGCTACACGAGGGGAGGCTGGGTTTTGCCAGTTCCACAGACTTGACGCGGCTGGAAGATTTGGTGGATGCTGCCGTACAAACTTCAGAAATTGGCGACAAGGCTGAGTTTGAATTTGCTGCGGATGTACAGGTGACGGAACCGGAAAAAAAATATACGCCACCAGCAACCCAGGAATTAGTGGAAGTGGGCGATCGCTTAATTTCTCAAATCCACGACTACAACTCCGATATTCTGGTAGATGTGGGGTTCCACGTCCGGACAAATAACGTAAAAATTGCAACCAGTGCGGATGTCTACGCCTCGCGCACTAGCCAAGTTGTCAGTGCCAGCCTTTCGGGGAATTTGGTACGGGGTGAAGATTTTCTCCAGGTTTATAGCTCCGATATTGCCCGTGAAGGCGTCCCAGATTTTAATCGCCTTCTAGAAGATTTGTTACGAAAATACGCTCTAGCAGAGCAGCCAGCGACCATTCAGAGCGGATCTTTCCCCGTTCTGTTTAATCCTAGAGCTGCCGCTAGTGCCATCGGACGCCTATTTAAAACGGTTCTCTCCGGTCAAAGTATCGTCCAAAAAGCCTCTCCTCTGGTCGGTAAACTGGGCGAAACCCTATTTGACGAACGCTTAAATTTATTTGAAGATCCCAGCATCGGGCCATCTGCCTGTGCTTTTGACGATGAAGGAACGCCCACCCGTCGCAAAGTGCTTATCGAGAAAGGCACGGTAAAAGAATTTTATTGGGATCGGCGCTGGGCAGCCAGGGCTGGCTGTGAGTCAACAGGAAACGGCTTTCGGGGTGGTTTGTCGCGTCCCAGCCCAGAGTTAGTAAATCTCTGCTTTGCGCCTGGGAAGACATCGACAGCGGATTTAATTGCCAGCATGGATGAGGGGGTGATTGTGGATCAGGTTCTCGGTGCTGGACAGTCGAATCAAATGGCGGGAGAGTTTTCTGTCAATCTGGATTTAGGCTACAAGGTAGAAAAAGGTCAGATTGTCGGTCGAGTCAAGAATACGATGGTGGCTGGTAGTATTTTTGAGGCGTTTAAAAATTTGGTGGATTTGGGCGATAAGCCGGAATGGGTAGGCGGGGGTAGTTTCTTGCCGAGTTTGTTGTTCCAGCAGTTGGGTGTAGCGGCGCGGCAAGGGTAACGAACGACTTCCGGCACGAGAGAAGGCAACCAGAGAAGTAAGGAGGAGAGAAAGGCGTGAAGTTAGCTGTGTTGAGTCGGAGTGCGAGGGGTGCTTTCGGTAAAGTATTGCCGAAAATGCGGGTTTTTTGGGCGATGCTGTTAGCGGTCGTATTGCTGTCGGGCTGCGTTCAGTATGATGCTGGGGTGAGGTTCGAGAATCCGAACCGGGGCGAGATTGTCCAGCATATCAAGTTGGGCGAACAACTGACTGCATTGAGCAGCGAGCAGGCACAGGAATGGTTAGATAGCCTTCAGCGTCGGGCGCGACAATTGCAAGGGAAAACGAAGCGCATCTCAAACCAGGAAGTTGTGGTGACAATTCCGTTTGCTAGCGGTGCGGAACTGGAGGAGAAGTTTAACCAGTTTTTTAATCCCTCGGCAAAGAAAGGTTCTCAGGCGGCGACAGATACAGATTTACCAAAGATTAATTCCCACCTGAGTCTGAGACAGGGGAATTTCCTGTTCTGGATACGGAATCGCTTAAGCTACGATTTGGATTTGCGATCGCTCGGCGTTCTTTCTACTAACGGTAACGTTATCGTTAGTCCCGGTTCGCTGTTCGATTTGGACTTTAGCTTGAGAACCCCTTGGGGGGCGCGGAGTGTTGAGAAGGCGGAGAATGCACTCAACCCAGTTATCTCAGAGAAAGGCCATCTGTTAGTTTGGACGCTCAAACCCGGTGAGGTGAACCATCTTGAGGCGGTATTCTGGCTTCCCAGTCCCCTCGGTATTGGTACCCTGATGATTATCTTGTTAGTAGTGGCAGGGTTTTATTTAAAATACAACCGAGGCAAGGGAAGCGGTGTCAGTTCTGCACCCCCATCGGTGCCACAGGTGCCGTAAAAAAGCGATCGCGCTTTATTCGGAGCTAACATTCGGAGCTAACAGACTGGGAGCCTAGAACAGCTTACTTGCCGTTCGGAAGCCGCTTCTGGGAATCCCAGTCGGTGGGGTAGACATCAGCCTCAGTCTGCGATTTGCGTACCAACAATGTATAAATTTCGGTAGGTATTTCAATCTCCGCTTTGTGCAAGGCTTCTTTAATCGCCTCATTCGCTTTAGAAGTGGTTTCTAAAAACTCCAAACGCCGAGAATTCACCCAAAAGCGGATTTCCAAATTCACCTTTCCAGAATCCAGTTCCCGGACAAGGACTTCTGGCACTGGTTTTGGCTGCACGCCTTTGACTTTAAGAACGGCATCAGTAATCACTTGTTTAGCAGTAGAGATATTGGCACCATAGGCAATGCCAACTGTAACCGAACTGCGGCGGTGCTTGAAAGCTGTGTTATTGATAATGCTGGCAAGGAAAACTTCTTGATTCGGGATATACACTTTCCGCCCATCATAGGTATTTAGAGTGGTTGCCCGCAGTTGGATTTGAGTAACGGTTCCCTCAAATTCCTTGATCGTCACTTGATCGCCTAACCGAAAAGGTCGGGCGGCAAGTAAAATCATCCCGGAAATGTAGTTACTGAAAACCTCTTTGAGGGCGAAACCAATCGCTACGCTAGTGAGTCCTAAGGCTCCCAGCAAGGCCCCAATGTCAAGCCCCAAGACGCCTAGAGCGATGACAGAGCCAATAACCCAGACTCCACCGTATCCCACTCGCCCCATCAGAATTTCTGTGCTGCGATCGCCTTCTGTCTCTTTCTGCGCCCATTTCAAAGCTATGTAACGCACGCCTCTAGCGCCTACCCAGGTGATGCCAACAACTACCAGCGCCCCTAAAATTGAGGGCAAGCTGCTGATGGCATCCCGTACTAGATCGCTCACCGTAAGATAAAGTCGCTGTCCAACATCAATGGCTAGGGGCGGTTTTTTGAAAGCTTGATTTAATTGGTTCGCCCATTTCTCGCCAAGCACCTCTACAGACACCCCAAAGTCGCGGGCGTCCTGTTGAGTTACTGACATTAAGACTCGGTTATTGAGTTGTAAGGTGGCTATCTTCCGTGGATTGTCTGGTTTAACGGTGACTTGCCCCAAAGCCTCTGATTGCAGCAGTATACTGGCAATCCGCCGATTAATAATTTGCGATCGCTCTTGAGCGCTGATTCCCGATAAACTACCTACTTGAAAAACTGGGCGTCCTCTGACAACAACATCAGCAAAATATTGTTCTTCAGTTGAAATCCTTACGGGTGTGGATTTTGGCGAGGTAGCCTCCTGGGCAAGTCCAGATGGAATGGTAATGAAGAAAATGCCAGTGATAACCATTAAAATCTGGAGTCGCTGTGAGCCTTGCTGCCAAGTGCAACGATGAAAAAGAATTTTCATATCCATTCCGAAGGACGACCAAATTTAGCATAATTCGCGCATTTGGCATCTGAATTCTTACTATAGATAGGGAATCTTACTCTAAGTTTCAGTTGTTGCATTTCTCTTCCCCATACTTGACTTGTTTTCCGTCTATAAAATTTGATGAGCGATCGCTTGGTGTTCGTTATTCATTTTTTTATCTGTCTTTAGGCGGATGAAAATAATTGATAATTAAAACTCTTTATTTTTAGTAAACTGCAACACTGAATAGTCTTACCCGCTCTGCTACTCTGTTGAAACAAAAATTATTCCAATGGAGAAGCGCAGTGCAAACTTCAACAAAATCCTATCTTCCAGAAGAGCTATGTAAGGCTCCAGATTATCATTTAGCTGAGAATTACCCAAAAGATTTACCAGAAGTTGAAATAGGTTCTACTAAATCTAAATACTTAGACTCCCTAGCACCCATTAGTGCTGTGCAAGTTTTTGAAGACATACCAGGTATAAAAAAATCTACTTTCTCATTTGATACAGAGACAGAGACTTCCTTTGAAGTTTGGACTATTCTACCCAACAGGGTATTACTTCCCGAAGATTTAGAGTTTCTCAAGCAAGACAAGCATCGGGTAGAATTAATCGCGAAACAACTGGTTGGAATTGGTAATTCTTGGCTGAATTCACGAATTTTTGACAAAAAAATAAAAGTTCAAAGTTGGGAAGATATTCTAAGTATTTTGGATAAGTATGAATATGCTTATGATTTAATCGATATTATTGAAGTTCCTTATAAAATTAGTAAAACAAATTTACAAAACGAATCTAGTGAAAAAGCTAAATATTGGAGTATTTCTCCACCGAGTTGGAATATTTCCCTGAAGAAAACTCGCAGTTTTAATGGATGTTATATCGTCGATGACTACAATTCATCTTATAATTTCTCGATAGAAGTTTGGATAGGCATTCCTTTTTTGAAAAATATCCAAACGGGAGAAGTCATTACAAGGGAAAATTTTCAGTGAAGATGCGATTCTACTGGGGAGACGGTAAACTATAGCACGGCAGATGTTGAGAGAACGCTGTCTAAGTCGCGATCGCCTCTACGATAGAAATCATGCGCTACTCTCTGTTAAGTCGGTTTCGCGGCACCTTGTTGGGCGCTGCATTCGGGGATTTCACCCCTTTGAGCAAAAAACAGTCTCAGCAGCCTCCTAGCTGGGGCAAAATGGCAGTTTGGGGTGCAGAAAGCTTAATTGAGCGGGGTAAATTCGATTTAGCAGATTGGCGTCACCTCACGGAAAAATTTGTGGAGATAGACGCGAACAGTGCTAACGCGCCTACGCCAGGAGCGATTATTGCCACACTGCCGATTGTGCTGTTCTCCCATGAATATAAAGCCAAACTGCGGCAAAATTTAGAACAAGTTGTCAGCATCTGGCAAGATGAGCCAGAGTTAAGAGATGGGGCGTTAGCAGTGGGATACGCGATCGCTCAATGCCTTCGAGAAAAACTCAATCGGGCTACTTTGATTCCCAAAACCCTTGCCTTCTTAGGAGATTCCCAGACGCCTCTGGTGCAACAATTAGAGCAAGTCCAAATTTTATTAGCAGAAAATGCGAGCTTAGAAATAGCGATCGCTCAACTATGTCGGAATGCCCAGCCTCAGAGTACCCCCATCGCTCTGGGTTTTTACTGCTTCCTCAGTACTCTAGAAGATTTTCGCCTGAGTGTCGCCCGTGCTGCCCGTAGCGGCTACCAACCCCCGATTACCTGCGCGATCGCGGGTGCTTTGTCAGGAGCATATAACGGTACAGTGGGCATTCCTGCGAGATGGCGGCTATCTTGGAATCAACCTAAGTGGGGAATCGCCTCAGATGCTCAGTTGTTTCAACTAGCAGACAATCTCCTTGCTGTTTGGTCTGGTGTTTATGATGCCTCAACAGCAAAGCAAGTCCAGCAAATCAGCGCTGTAGCAGCGCCCCATGTAATTCAACGGCGTTAATTTTTTTTAATACCAGCGATCGCTACTCCATGCAAGCTAAGCTGGTCAAAGAAAATTAAATTTAATCGGATAAATCCCCCAAGGGGGATAGGCAATTTAGGCAGTGTTTTGTAAGGTAGGATGAAGCCAACAAAGGGGTGCCATTAAGGGTAAAGATTGCTGTAAGGTGCCTTTTATGAATGCCAATCTACTTTTCGCTACCATCACTCCTGTCGCCTAAAACGACAGCCATACTATAAACATGAAGACGCTTCAGTCATTGACGCACCAGCTTGATCAATGGCGGCGGACGTACCAGCCCCTTCGCAGTCTTTTACCTTCCCGACTTGTTGATTCGCCTGCCGCTATACCAGGGCAAGGTCTAGGATTAGGTCTTGGCGCTACTCTCCAAAACCGCGGAAACCGTCCTCGGATTGTTTGGCTGCTGGCAGTGGTGTCCCTCACCGGAACAATGGGGCAGCGCTACTACAATGCGCCAAAGCTCGCCGTCGGCAAGATAGCACCGCAGACGATTCGGGCAACCTTTGACGCTAATGTCGTAGATACTTTCACCACAGAAGAAAAACGGAAGGCAGCCCGCACAGGTGCCGTGCCCGTCTTGACGATCCAGCAAGACGTAACCGAACAAGTTTACGATGATTTGGAGCGATCGCTTCGTACCGCCGACGACCTCCGACAACTAGCCGGTTCTTTTCCAATGGTTCCGACTGCCATATTGTCTGCTGCCACTCAGATTGACCTCCGCAAGTGCGCGGAGTGGGAGTGGCGCTCCATATTGGCAGCGGTGGACACTGACATGAAAGTGAATCAACCCCAGTCAGGGTTATTGCCAGATGCCAACGGTCAATCGAATATTTCCGCAACCCCTGCTGTTGCCGAACTCCAAGCTTACCACCAGGCCGCAAGTCCTCAAGATTTTTTAGCCCTAATAAGCACGATTAACCAAGCCCGCGCGCAATACGCCAAAGCTGTCGCCGCCTTCTCAGATGGCAATCCAGAAAGGCGCTACGATGCCTCCCTGCTTGACTTATCGAATGAAGCTTGGCAGCAAACAAAAACCGGCATCCCCCAGGTTGCCGAACGGATGCTCACCCAAGGGATTCCCCCAGGCTTGCCTGACAGTATCTTACAGCAAGCGTTGAGAGTGCAAATGAATTTGCTCGTTCCCCCGGAGGCTGAGCCGGTGGCAACCCAAATGTTGCTCTGGGGACTGCGCCCCAACTTAATAGAAGATCCAGAACAAACGAAACAACTGGCAGAACAGGCAGCAAAAGCGGTGGCACTGCAAACGATCGCAGTTCGGCAGGATGAGGTGATTGTCCGCGCCGGTGAAACCATCTCCCAGGAAGATTTTGTGCTGTTAGAGTATTTTCAATTAAGCCGCCGGAGCCTTAGCTGGTCTGGATTGATTGGTTTTGGAATTCTGGTCACGGGTGGCGTGTGTACGTTCTGGCGGGTGGAACGGCGATTTAATCCCCAAATCCGGCAACGAGATCACTTGCTGATATTGCTGCTGACTTTGAGTACGCCAGTGCTAGTGAGTTTGGGTATTCGCTATACGAATTTGCCAGCAGTTGGTTTATTGGTGGGCAGTTTCTACGGTTCTGCGTTGGGTGTCACCGTTGTGGGACTGCTGGGTGGCGTGTTATCGGTTAGCCTGCCCATTACTTGGGATTGTTTGGTGGCGGGTGCTGCGGGTGGAATTATGATGAGCTTACTGGCAGGGAAAATGCGATCGCGCGAAGAACTCGCTTTCCTTGGCGTTGGCGTCGGATTAACTCAAGGCACTGTCTACCTGATTGTGAATTTGATTCTCGGTGCCGCAACGGGTTCAATTTGGTACACCGTACTCCAAGAAGCTGCCTTATGCGGTTTTTCCGGTTTAGCCTGGAGTATTGTGGGGCTAGGTCTGAGTCCCTATCTAGAACACGTCTTTGACTTGGTGACACCGATTCGTCTGGCGGAACTCGCGAACCCCAACCGTCCCTTGTTGAAACGTTTAGCCGCCCAAGCTCCCGGCACTTTTCAACATACGCTGTTCGTTTCCACCCTAGCAGAAGCCGCAGCGCGGGAACTGGGCTGCAATGTAGAACTTGTTCGAGCAGGTACTTTGTACCACGATATTGGGAAAATGCACGATCCATTAGGATTTATTGAAAATCAGATGGGCGGTCCTAACAAGCATGATGAAATTAATGACCCCTGGAAGAGTGCTGAGATTATCAAAAAACACGTAACTGAGGGCATGGTAATGGCGCGGCGATGCCGTTTGCCCAAGGCAATTCAGGGGTTTATCCCGGAACACCAGGGAACAATGTTGATTGCCTATTTTTATCACCAAGCGCAGCAGATAGCCGAGAAAGACCCGACGAAAATTGTGCGGGAGGAAGATTTCCGCTATGATGGGCCGATTCCTCAGTCGCGAGAAACGGGGATAATGATGTTGGCAGATTCCTGTGAGGCAGCATTGCGATCGCTTAAAGATGCGACTCCAGAACAAGCCCTCTCCATGATTAACAAAATTCTCCGCGCCCGTTGGCAAGACAGCCAGTTAGCTGAGTCTGGGTTAACGCGAGAAGAACTATCCCGCATTGCGGAAGTTTTCGTCCAAGTCTGGCAACAATATAATCACCAACGCATTGCTTATCCCAAATTTACGGTTAGCTCAGACAAAGGATGTAAAGCATCCGTTTAATAGAAGAGGATTCGCGTAGCTGCGCTCTACTTCGCAGGCTGAGAAAAACACAATTAGCAATTCGCTGCTGAGAAATAACCTTGAAGCAGTCCAATTACGACTTCTGGTTGCTCTAAATGAGGTAGCACTCCCGTTCCTACAATTGGCTGAAACCGGCGAATTGCTTTTGGATTGAGTGCAGCCAAACGTTTCCCTAGATTCACACTGATAAATTGTGCCTCCTCACCCCACAGGATAAAAGTCGGCACCGTCAATTGCTGGATATACAGGGCGAGGTCAAAATAAAGATCGCCCCGCAAAAATGCCAGCGCTGCGTATTCCCCATTTGGCTGCTGCGCTGACGCCAAATAAGCCTCTACTATCTCTTCCGACAATCGTTCTGGCTTAGTAAATAGGAAGCGTTCTAGAAAACTCCGCACCGCCACGTCGTTTGTCGCCCCAAGCGTATAAATTAGCTTATCTAACAGCGGAGTTCCAATTACTTGAAGCGGTAATCTGCGCCCAGCATCTTGCCCAAAATCGGCAAATCCAGACGGACATACTAAAAATAGCGATTGGGATAACTCTGGACGTTCAATAGCCACACGGATAGCGAACGCCGCCGATAGCAAAGATGCCACCACTTTTACAGGGGTAAAACTTTGCTCTCCTCCAGAAATCGCAACTTTTTCAATAAACTCCGTTAGCGTCTTCAAATAGTCTGAAATTTGATAATCTCGGACTGGATGAGCCGACTCTCCCCAACCAATTAAATCTGGGGCGAATATGCGGTGAGTCGTCGCAAAAGCCGGGTACACTTTCGACCACTCGTAGGCAGATGCTCCACCACCAAAACCATGCAGGAAGATTAACGGTGGCAATTCAGCTTGTCGTTGCCCTAACCACGGTTCCTCTACTGCGGTATAGTAAACCATCGAACCGAGGGAGGTTTCTATGACTTTTTGCTCAAAACCAGGCGGTTGAAACTGAAGCATAGGCGCTAACAAACCTTAAGCTTACATCTTTAATTTTGCGTACTTTTGTGCTTACCTTGGTGGCCTTTGCGTTAAAAAAAGCTAATTTTAGGCTAAAGGAAATAGTAGCCTATAAATCTGTATTTACTGGAGCAAAATCAATGGCAATTACAACTGTAAAGAGCAATAACTGATTCGGGAACAGTAATTGTTAACTCACCCAACAGAGCGAGATTGAAAGCGAGGATACGATCGCACATCGAGTAGTGTAGTCTAATTCGCGTCCGTCCGCTGGCGATCGCATCCTGTTCCCATCCGTTCAAACGTCAGTATCGCCATAAGTTTGTCTCCAGCTTTCTGCTTGCTGAAATTTGATACCTGCGGCTTTTGCAGCATTTCTGTCATCCGAGCGGTCGCCTACCATTAAAACCTTCTCTGGCAAGTGCTTTTGTATTGCCAAATTCAACATTCCTGGATTCGGTTTGCGAAACTTTCCAGATTCAGAGTGCTGGCTGTAGTTAACAATATCGCTGGGGGTTACGCAAAAACACTTTTTTCCTTCAAAGTCAGGACAGAAATAAATTTCTTCTATCTCTGGTAATAATCCCAAAGTGTATTGCTGCTCTTTAATGCAACTTTGCAGAGATTTTTTACCACTGGCGACACCCCCTTGATTGGTTACGCCGACAATTTTCCAGCCAGTCGCGGCAAAGTAAGCGATCGCTCCCTCAGCGCCTTGAATAATCTGCTGATCGCCGGGACGCTGGATAAACTTGTGATTTGAGAGTGGCGATCGCACGGTGCCATCAAGATCGAGGATGAGTAAGTTAGTCTCAGCATTGACAGATGAAGGATCTTGCTCCATTAGAGAGTTGTTTTCAAGTCAGTTGGCTATTAAACCAAGATAAGGGGAAAAGTCAGCTAAGAACGTGGAATCTTACAAGAAAATGACGAATCAAAATAACCGATCTAAATGGGATTTCGGCAGATTTTTGCAAACGCTGACCTATTTCGAGGTGATTCCTTTCTTCAACTGCCTTCAGCGGTTACTGCAAGGTCGCACCAAGGATAATCAAGACAAACCTACTGGAGGAAAGCGCGTGGGAGTGATACTGGTTGCTGGGGCGACGGGTGGTGTCGGTAAACGAGTCGTGCGGCGACTGGTTGAACGGGGTTATCCAGTGCGTGCCCTCGTCAGAAATACTCAGAAAGCGCGGGAAATGCTTGGCGACAACGTAGAACTCTTTGAGGGAGACATCACCATCCCAGAAACGTTGACTCCGGAAATGATGTCGAACGTTAGTGCTGTAATTTGTTGCACTGGTGTTCGGGTACAGCCAGTCGAGGGCGATACACCAGATCGGGCGAAGTATTATCAGGGTATCAAGTTTTATATGCCCGAAGTCGTTGACAGCCCGGAAATCGTGGATTATCAAGGCATCCAGAACTTAGTGCAAGTTGCTGCCAACTCCTTCACTCCTCTTACGGAGGGGGGATCTGTCGAAAAAGTGGTGTTTGATTTTAGCAACCCCTCCGATGACATCAAAGATACATGGGGTGCGGTGGATGATGTCGTTATGGGTGGCGTAAGCCAGAGTGCGATGCAACTGGTGGAAGGCACAGCCCTGTTTGCTGGCAACGTGTCAACCGACAACTCTGGTGGCTTTGCTTCCGTCCGTACCCGTAACTTTGACACTCCGATAAATTTGGCAGGATACGAGGGTGTGGAATTGCGCCTCAGAGGCGATGGAAAACGCTACAAATTTTTCATCCGCACTGAATCCAGATGGGATGGGGTTGCTTATTCTTATTCTTTTGATACCGTAGCCAATACCTGGATCGATGTTCGCGTTCCCTTCGCTGACTTAACTCCCGTGTTTCGCGCCAAAACTTTGCAAGAAGGCGAAGCAATTAACCCTAGCAAAATTTGCTCGTTCCAGTTGATGCTGAGCAAGTTTGAATACGACGGAGAATTAAATCCAAAGTTTTCACCGGGAGGCTTTGTTTTGCAGGTGGAATCTATCAAAGCTTATGGCGGCGCGGTGCCTCAATTTATCATGGTCAGTTCGGCAGGTGTAACTCGTCCTGATCGTCCTGGCATTAATTTAGAGGAAGAACCACCCGCGGTGAGAATGAATGACCAACTAGGAGGAATCCTTACTTGGAAATTGCGCGGGGAAGACAGTATCCGCGAAAGTGGAATTCCTTACACAATTATTAGACCTTGTGCGTTGACTGAAGAACCGGGAGGCAAGGCGTTAATTTTCGAGCAAGGTGACAATATTCGGGGCAAAGTCAGCCGGGAAGATATTGCCGAATTGTGCGTGCGATCGCTAGAACAACCCAAAGCCTGTAATCTCACCTTTGAGGTAAAAGAGGCCCAAGAGAGTCAAAGTTCTCCCGACTGGGAAAGCTTATTCTCTAGCTTGCAAAGCGATCGCATTCCAGCAATCAAATCCTAAAACAACAAAACTTCTTGCATCTGCGGTTTCACAAAAAAACAACTGCGTGCAAGAAGTCTACTATCTTTACAAACATTTGCTTGTCCCTACTTAATTCCCTCAAATTGTCCTAGAAAAGTTGGTTGAGGACGGAGAAGATTCACCTCCAAAACGGCTTTTACAGTCGCGAGTGCTTCCCGCGTCGTATAGGATTTCATTACCCCATCTCCATACCGTCCCCAATCGGGTGTACCCAAGCCGATCGCATTCACACCTAATTGACGGCAAGTATACACGGCGCGTGACAGGTGGAACTGCTGCGTGATGACAACCGCCTGCGTCACCCCAAAAATCTCTCGTGCGCGATAGCAACTTTCATAAGTGCTGAAACCAGCATAATCCAGAGTAATATCAGCAGCCGGTACACCGCGATCGCTTGCGTAGCGCTGCATCACGCTCACTTCATCGTAGTCGGTGCGGCTATTATCGCCCGTCATTAAGAGTTTTTTAACGCGACCCATCTGATAAAGTTGCACAGCCGCTTCCACCCGATCGGCTAGCATCGGTGTGGGGCTACCGTCGGGCAATACGCCTGCACCAAGAACAATGGCGACACGCTCAGCCGGAACTTGGGCAGGATCGGTATAGCGATCGCTTCTGGTAACTGCACTCACATAGTAGATCGTCGCTGGAGCGATCGCGGCACTTCCCAACAAGAGGAGCAGAAAAACACGACGCCAGTAAGACAAAAACCATTGACGCACGCTCAATCAAACTCCCCCCAAACGTTATCAGAAATCTGTTCTAGCTAGCCTCAAGGAATTGCATCCCAACTCCGGAAAATATCAATCGGTCAAAATAACCCCTTAAAAAGAAAAACCCCTGGCTTGTCTCCAGGGGTAAACATCAGGGTGCATCTAACTAATCTTTGTTTTACATAGACAACGTAGCTATATCCGGAAGAAAACTAATTTCTATACCTCTACGTCTTCAGTTGTTCTTCCGATCGGAATTTGAAAGATTAACGAGCGAATCAACTTTGTCTAATTAGGCAGAGTAGGAAACGCCCAGCCTGTCTAATCCACGTTTCACGCTGCGCTAGCAGTGGCAAAGAACAACTTCTCCAAGTTTTGTGGCTGCATAAATGCTACGTATTGAGGGGCAATCTCCGGGGGTAGCAGTTCAATCAATAGCTTGTTCTCAATCCACAACTCGATCACATCAAAAAACGAGTCCCGGTTACAGCGCAGCACGCGCCAGCCTTCACGGGTGGCAATCTTCTCAATCTGTTCTTGGCTCGTCGGTACAGATATGGCAGCATGGGTAGCTGTAAACGGTGAGTACAAAACGTTTTGAATGAATGCTGCCTGCTCGTAACCTTCACCAGGTATCATTTCGGTACCAACCGGATAAATCTCAATCATCGTCCCGTACTCATCGCCAGCAATAACGATATAACTGCCTGGATTTGGTGGGAATGGGGCAACCTTCCCATTCCATATCTCTGCAAAGACATTGGCGACGTGAAGGGGATTTTCAGCGGGGAGAGAAATGTGGTGAATCATAGAGAGTGACTGCTCCTGAAGGAAATCGCTGCAAGAATTTAAATTAGGTACTTCTGAAACATCCATCTGAGTCATTGAAATTTCGCAAACAGCCAGGTTGTTCCCACAAAGTTCACCCGATTGGGTGAGTTTCCATCACCTGATTGCATGACTTAAATCGAGGTGAATCCACTTAAATCTTTTGTGCGCGATCGCTTTCAATCGAATTCAGGACTCTTGGAACTGAAAATAAAGCTAACAGTAGCACCGCTCTGTTTCTAAGGGAAATTTCTGGTTGGATAGGGTGCTTTGATAAATCTTTGCGCGATCGCCTTGATCTGAAGCACCATTAACCTTTGACGCCGCTCCCTGCATCTGTCGGCACAATATATCGCTGCAAAAAGAGGAAGACAAGCAGCACTGGAGTAATGGAAATGACAGAACCCGCTGCAACCAGTCGCCAATCTAGAGATAATGCCCCGGCAAGGGTGGCGACGCCTAAGGGGAGGGTGTAATATTCGGGTCGGTCGAGGACAATTAAGGGCCAGAGAAAGTCACTCCAAGAACCGATAAAGACAAAAATTGCCAGCGTTACCAGTGCTGGGCGAATTGCTGGAAGCATGACGTGCCACCACAAGCCTAGCTCCGAGCAGCCATCCATCCGAGCCGCTTCTTCTAGTTCTTTGGGCACGCCCTGAAATGCTTGCCGCAGCAAGAAAATCCCGAAGGCAGAGGCGATGCTTGGCAAAATAACACCCAAATAGGTATTTCTCAAACCTAGCTGTACGGTCAAGATGTACAGGGGAATCATCACGATTTGGAACGGAATCATAATCGTGGAGACGACAGCCGCAAAAACCATGTCCCGCCCCCGAAAATCCAGCCGTGCCAAGGGGTAAGCGGCAAGCGAGCAGAATAGCAGATTTAAGCCCACTGTCAGCACTGCCACCAGGGTACTGTTGAACAAATACTGACCAAAGGGATTGGTTTGCCAAACGGTGATGAAGTTCTGGAATGTCGGCTCTTGTGGCACTATCTGGGGTGGGAACTGAAAGATATTTTCAGTGGGAGATTTTAAGGAAGTACTGATGAGCCAAAGTAGAGGAAAAAGCATCACTAGCGCGATCGCTCCCAGGAACCCATACATCCAAAAAGTTTTAACTTTTGAGTTTTGAGTTGTAAAAACGCGATATATCGCGTTTGTTTTTTGAGTTTTGGAATTTATCATTGGGTGACAATAGCTGTTTTCTTTAATTGGAATCAGTCAATAAAAAATAAATAATTATTTCTATTATTATTAATAATTTATGATGTTTATTTTTGGAAAAATCTTGCTTTTAATCTAATTAAGTCATATTATAGTAAGTGTATTGGTCTAATCAAATGCTTGTTCTAAGTAGGTGGTTGGAGCGCAGAGGACAATGTCCTCTGCGCGGAAATTAAAAAATAAAAATTGAGAAATTGAGATTTCATCGCATCATCCTCAACCCCGTTTCTGTACAGATGCCCTGCAAAGATTTATCCCAGCTATCAATTGGCAACTCTAGGGAAAAAGCAAAGTCAAAGACAATGCCGATAGTTAATTTGGTTGCCCATTCAGATGAATTGAGCAAGCGATCGTAATAACCACCACCATAACCTAAACGATATCCCCGCACATCACAAGCTACAGATGGCACAAGAATTAAATCTACCTCTGTTGAGTGTAAAACAGGGCTATCTGGGTGCGGTTCAAGAATACCATAGGCACCTTTTTGTAGGGAGTCTCCAGGTTTCCAGAGATGCCAAATAAGACGATCGCCAACACACCGAGGAAATCCCCATTGGCGACGAGCGCTAATGAGAGGGCTAAGGTCAGGTTCTTGCCGAAAACTGAAATAAGCTAAGACCGTTTTGGATTGGGTAAATAGGTGGGAAGATTCCAGGTGGGTACAGATGCGATCGCTCTTTTCTCTCCATTCCTCTACAGGCAGCAATTGCCGTGTTTTGAGAAGAGATCGCCTCAATTGCTGTTTATCCAGTTGATGATCGACTTTGTTCACAAGTCTTATAACTTAAGGTTTGTGGCGAGGGGGGGCTATCGTCCATTCCGTGACTCGATATCCTGCGGACTTATTTTGCGATCGCTATTTTCGCTCCTGACAACGCAGAAACCCGTTTTGTTCGGCAAAACGGGTTCTTTACACTGGCGAGTTTTTCACGCTTACTCAGCGTGCTGCCGATACCAATCGATCGTGTTCTTCAGCCCTTGCTTGAAGTCCACTTGGGCTGTGAAGCCAAACTCTTGCTTCGCCCGTTCTGTATCTAAACAGCGGCGCGGTTGACCGTTCGGCTTATCGGTTTCCCAGATAATTTCGCCCTGATAGCCCATCAGTTCGCAAATCAGTTCTACCAAATCCTTAATAGAGATTTCATAACCCGTTCCCAAATTGACGGGTTCTGCGCCATTGTAGTCCTGGGTACCCATGACGATACCCAAAGCCGCATCTGTAGAGTAGAGAAACTCACGAGTGGGACTCCCATCGCCCCATACAGGTAGCTGCTTATCGCCTCTAGCTTGAGCTTCGTGGACTTTGCGAATTAAGGCGGGGATCACGTGGGAACTCTTGGGATCGAAGTTATCTTCCGGGCCGTACAAGTTCACTGGTAACAGGTAAATGCCGTTAAAGCCGTACTGCTGCCGGTAGGATTGGAGTTGCACCAGTAAAGCTTTCTTCGCAACGCCATAGGGGGCGTTAGTTTCTTCCGGATAGCCATTCCAGAGGTCATCTTCTTTGAATGGTACTGGCGTGAACTTGGGATAAGCGCAGATAGTCCCTACACAAACAAATTTTTGAACCCCTGCTTGATAGGCAGCATGAATCAGTTGAGTGCCCATCATCAGGTTGTCGTAGAATAATTCAGCGGGTTTTACCAGATTCAGACCGATGCCACCGACGTGAGCGGCGAGGTGAATCACGACATCCTGCTGCTCAACGGCGCGTTGACAGTGTTCTAAGGAGCGGAGATCGTACTCGCGCGATCGCGGTATCGTAATCTTGTTTTGATCGGCTCCGGCTTTACACAACCGATCTACGACCTGACGCCCCAAAAAACCAGCTCCGCCAGTGACGAGAATCCGTTTATCGCTTAAATCTAAAGTAGCCATATCTCTTGCCATCCTCCACTGGATTCAGGATATCTCCAAAAATTGATGAGTGATGAGTTTTGCATTAACTCATCACTCATTACTCAGTAGGGAACGGGGATCGCTCTTGCCCCTACAAGTCAAAACGACTTAATCGTGCATACTACCTACATTCTGGCGAATCGTAGCAAGATCCAGAGGTGAGTGCGAACCATTACCATTTGGACAATTCAAGCCCAAAGCTTGCATATCCGCTTCTACCATCAAGCGAACTAATTCTTCAAAAGTAACCGATGGTTTCCAACCCAGCTTTTGGTGCGCCTTCGTGGGATCGCCAATCAGTAAATCTACTTCCGCTGGGCGCAAATAGCGTTCGTCAAACTCTACGTAGTCTTTCCAATCTAGATTGACGTGTTCAAAGGCAATATCCAGGAATTGACGAATGGAGTAAGTTTCTCCTGTGGCTACAACGTAATCATCCGCTTCCTGTTGCTGTAGCATCAGCCACATTGCTCTTACATAGTCTTTTGCATAGCCCCAGTCCCGCTTGGAATCGAGATTGCCCAGGTAGATTTTTTTCTGCTTCCCGGCAACAATGCGAGCGATCGCTCTGGTAATCTTGCGCGTTACAAACGTCTCTCCTCGCCGCGGACTTTCATGGTTAAAAAGTATCCCGTTACACGCAAACAGCCCGTAGGATTCTCGGTAATTCACCGTTTGCCAGTGAGCGTAAAGCTTCGCACAAGCATAAGGACTGCGAGGATAAAACGGTGTGGTTTCCTTCTGAGGCACTTCTTGTACCTTACCAAACATCTCAGAAGAACCCGCCTGATAAAACCGTACCTCAATGCCAGTACGTTGTTGGTAGTCCCGAATCGCTTCCAAAAGGCGTAGCGTCCCCATCCCAACCGCATCAACGGTGTATTCCGGCGAGTCAAAACTAACGCGGACGTGGGATTGGGCACCTAAATTATAAATTTCTACCGGCTGGACTTGTTCTAAAATCCGGCGTAGAGTTGTGCCATCGGTTAAATCGCCATAGTGCAGAAACAACCGCACCCCCTCTTTGTGAGGGTCTTCATACATATAATCGATTCGGTCTGTATTAAATGTAGAAGTCCGGCGAATGATCCCGTGAACCTCATAGCCTTGCTCAAGCAAAAATTCGCTCAAGTAAGAACCGTCTTGTCCCGTAATGCCCGTAATTAGCGCTCGCTTGCGTTGCGTCATACTTAGTATTCCCTATAGCCTGTGACGAAACAATCGTCTTAACAGTAACTGGTAATTATCCTGTAAGCTTTCTCTCGCTAACATTGCAGCAAGAGTCACTTGCACCCAAATTTATGAAAAATCCCTCTGTAAGTAGAGGAAATCCTTAATTCACTCCTTACGTTAACGCAAAATCTCTGGCGCAACATCAGGAATATACGTAGATTCTTCTAAGCCTCGGCAATAAGACTTACGTATTTCGACGGTGGACTAAATGTTGAGCAAAGAAGAGGGGAAAAGCTTCTTGCAAGAGTACCTACAATACCTGTTGCATAAATTCTGAGCGACACAAATTAATTAATCGCCATTACAACAACCAATTTATCTAAACTCTGAAATTAGACATGAAGAGTTTACCTGCTGTAGAGGCAAGCGTAACTCCCAGCGCTGTACTAACTCATCAAACGATGAACGACAAAATACTACAGCTCTCTCTACACAAGGAGGAAAGCTGTAGGAGCCGTTGTTCAAAGAACTTGACTTGAGTTATAGATTGCCGAACATTAGCTATGTTTCAGTAGGCACCATTGTCTTTGGGGGAAACGACAACGCCAATTGTTTTTACAACTAGCCACAAATCCAGCCAGAAATTCCTGGCATTGACGTAATAGACATCTATCTGGACTCGGCGCGGATAAGGGATGTCATTGCGCCCAGAAACTTGCCATAATCCGGTGATTCCAGGTCGAATCGTCAGCACTTTGTCAATGTGATGTCCGTATTTTGACAACTCCTCGGCAACGAGAGGTCTTGGCCCGACAACGCTCATGTCCCCTTTAAGAACGTTCCAGAATTGGGGAAACTCATCCAGGCTAGTTACCCGTAGGAATTTACCAATCCATGTAATTCGAGGGTCGTCTTTGAGTTTGAAATTATCCTCGAATTCCTGACGCAGATGAGGTGAGGTTGCCATCATTTGCAGCAAAACTTCGTCTGCATTTGGCACCATCGTTCTGAATTTGAGACAGCCAAAAGGCTGATGATTTTTCCCGATTCGTTCCTGGACATAAAAAATGGGACCTCGTGTGCTAAGAGCAATCAGCAAGGCCAACAACAGGTAAACGGGAGAAAACAAAATCAAAACCGACAGTGAAAACAGAACATCAAAACATCGCTTAGCGAAATCTCGGTCTAGACGCTGTAGGGGGAGGTCTTGCTGTTTGCTCAAACCTCTGGGCCTACCTGTCGGCGCGAGTGGTTGAAAACCTCGCTTCACGAACGCCCACAACATCTTGCCGGAGATAAGTTGGCTTTCGGCAGTCATCTTACTCCTTCACTTCACACCACACAGTCCCGATCATAAAGCCACAAGACGCCTGAAGACAGCTAATGGAGTCCCAGAAAGTAGAATTTGGTCATTAGTCATAGGTCATTGGTCATTAGTCATGGGTTTTTAGCAATCGGCTAAAGAGCATGACTGATGATTAGGGACGAATGGCTGAGGATGACTGAAATTCTTGATAACAGCTCTCTAGAAAGGCTAGATAGCGCTTCTGGAAAGTTTGAGGGGCAAACTGAGAAGCGCGGACTCTAGCAATCTCCGGATTAAATAATCCTTGCGATGCTTCAAAGGTTTTTACCGCTTCTATCAAAGCCGCTTCTGTTTGGGCTGGAAAAAATAAGCCAGTTCCCTGTGTCGGGTGTTCCCGAATATCCAGAACGGTTTCTAATGCCCCACCAGCACCATAGGCGATCGCAGGAGTGCCACAAGCTTGGGCTTCTACCAACGCCATGCCAAAGTCTTCACAGGCTGCATATACAAATGCTTTTGCTTGAGCCATATACTGCTCAACAACATCATCTGGTTGTGACCCTAGCACTTTTACATTGGGTTTCGCTAGCTGGCGCATTTCGTCAAGTTCCGGCCCCGTGCCAATCACCACAAGCGGGCGTCCCAGTTGGTTAAAAGATCGGACAATTAAAGATACTTGCTTGTAACTCACCAGCCGGGAAACGGTGAGGTAAAAATCTTCTTTTTGGGGCTGAAAGGAAAACCGCTCAACATTGACGGGTGGATAAATGACTTCTGCTTGCCGCCGATAGCAGCGCCAGATGCGACGTGCGGTGTGTTGGGAGTTGGCGATGAAATAATCAACGCGGTTTGCGGAGAGTACATCCCACTGACGCAGTTGATGAAGGAGATACCGCGTCAGGATGCCTGGGAGACCCCGCCCTAGTCGGCTACTGTCTAGATAATCAAAAGTTAAATCCCAGGCGTAGCGCATGGGCGTATGGCAGTAGCAGATATGCAGTTGTTGTGGGCTGGTGAGGACTCCTTTGGCGACAGCGTGGGCAGAGGAGAGAATTACGTCATAGTCGCGTAAGTCTAGTTGTTCAATTGCTAGCGGCAATAGAGGGAGATATTTTTGGACGCCACTACGGGCTTTCGGGAAGTGTTGCAGGAATGTGGTGCCAATGGGGCGATTGAAGAGATAACTTTCAGGATTGGTGGATTCAAAGTCAATTAGGGCATAGAGGTCGGCATCAATGTGCTTGAGGATTTCACGGACAACGAGTTCTGACCCGCCAGTAGCTTCGGGGGTCAACCATTCATGGACGAGAGCATATTTTAATGACAAAGCTGACTTCACAGTTGCGCGTACTTAAGGGCTGAGTGTAAATTTTACTCACTCCTCAGCCCGCGATCGCTAGCTCAAGAGCGATCGCTGTAGACTCTAAGTGCATTACCGCACTTTTGCACGCCTGACACTGGATTACAGGGAATTAAAAATAGACTTCCTAGAACTTAGCTTAGAAAAATAGCCTGATTCTTCTCTTCTACTACTTTTTTGAGCTTTAGAGAGCGAGTGGAAATCGCAGGCAGCTTTTGGTTAACTTCCACAGTAACTGTTTATCCCGTTTACTAAATTTTTTTCTGGATTATAGGATTTCTGCAATTTTTTAAATCCAGCGTCAACTGCGGGAAAATCCCTTTTTTTGAGAGCTGAAACATATTCGCGAGTTGCCTTACTACTCTCTCGATACATTCTAATAAAATCAGCTTGAAACTTTTTAAGCTTTGGATCGTTGACGCTAATATTTTTCATTTTTTGAGCTGATTTATCCCAAATCTCGGCTGTTTTAGCTAGCGCTTCTGGAGAGCTATTCTGACCTCCATTGGTCACGGTTTTGGTTTCATTCACCGTTTCATTGGTAATCTTGAAAATCTTTTGACACTGAGTGATTTTGCTTTCGGTGCAACTGACAATCGAGAAACTGACGGCGGCAGTCACGGGAAGGATGACAGCGTACCGACGAAGAAAGTGCATGAAAACTCTCCTGATGAGTTGATGGGTACTTCCACTTTATTTCCCTAGGATTGACAGCCAATCGGGATACGATGGCAAACCAGAGACCGAGATTAAGATTCGGTCTCTTCGGTTGCTTCAATGGCATCCACAAGGCGTTGTAAAGCTTCTGTTAGCTGCATCAACCGCACAAGAGAATCATCTTGGGTTTCTGCCAAGGTTTGCACCGCATCGCTTAAGGCAAAAATTTGATAGTGCTGCTGTTGGACTTGATGCCCCTGTTCTTGTACTTGAATGGTCAGGGCATCCACTCGGTCAGCAAGGCGGTTAATTGTCTCATTAGTGGCAATTACTGCCTCCCTAAGGTTTCCCTGTTGTTGTACTTGAATTGTGAGAGCATCTACTCGCTCGCCAAGACGGTCAATTGTGTCAGCGCTGGCAAGTACTGCCTCTGCAATTTGTTCAACAATCGATTCTAAACGACCTAATCTAACTTCCACTCCAGAATTATCCATGACGATGCTGATGCCATTGCCAAGCGTCAGCAACGATTTTACTCAGGTCTGCGTATTGCGGACACCAACCGAGGATTTTTTTTGCTTTATCGCTGCTGCCGACTAAAATAGGGGCGTCCCCGGCACGGCGATCGCGTTCTACTGCTTTGATCTCCCGCCCCGTGACCGCCTTGGCTGTCTCAATCACTTCTCTGACTGAGAAACCGTTGCCATTGCCTAAGTTAAAGACATCGCTCGTTCCCCCTTGCAGGAGATACTCTAGCCCTAAAACGTGAGCATCTGCTAAGTCGCTGACGTGGATGTAGTCCCGAATTCCGGTGCCATCTGGGGTCGGGTAATCGGTGCCGAGAATGAAGATAGATTCCCGTTTGCCCAAAGCTGTCTGAAGTACTAGGGGAATCAGGTGCGTCTCTGGCTCGTGATCCTCACCGAGTAAGCCATCGGGATTCGCACCAGAAGCATTGAAATAGCGGAACGCCACGGACTTTAAATCGTAGGCAATATCAAAATCTGCCAGAATTTTCTCTACCATCCACTTACTCGTCGCGTAAGGACTGAGGGGATTTTGGGGATGGTGTTCGGTCATGGGAACTTCCTGGGGCATCCCGTAGATGGCGCAAGTGGAAGAAAAGACAAATTTCTTCACGTTTGCTGCCACCATTGCTTCTAGCAGTGTCAAAGTGCCAACGACGTTGTTCTGGTAGTATTTGGCGGGATCGGTGACGGACTCTCCCACCGCAATATAGGCGGCAAAGTGCATAACTGCCGCAATGTTGCGAGTGGCAAAGAGTTGGTCGAGGAGAGCGCGATCGCTCATATCTCCCACTACCAGTTCTACTTTGAGTACATTTTCCACCAATTCCCGATGTCCGTACACCAGGTTATCTAATACCACTACCCCATAGCCTGCCTTGATCAGCGCCAGTACAGCATGGGTTCCAATATATCCAGCTCCACCCGTCACCAGAATGGTTGGTTTGACTTGCGACACGTTCAATACCTTCTCAAACTTTGAATCAGTGCTTTATAAGGATAGCTAACTGAGGGCAATGCGTTGTCCTCAGTAAGAGAGCCTGTGTTCCTTATAAATACTTTCCTTCACCAAACTAGCGATCGCATACCTCTTTCGTCTGAAAATCGCACAGAAACGCGGAAGCATCCCCATTTCTGTGCGATTCAAAATTATATCTTAGAGATTTTTGCGGCTAAGCTTACAACCCAGCGCTTTAGTGACCTTGATTACTTTTGAGGGAGCGCGCGATCGCTTTGTTGTCGGGGAACAAACAGGGTTTTAGAGCTTGCCGGTGGTTGATTGCGGCGATCGCGGTGTTCTTGACAGCGAGGCAACCTGTGTAAAAGTGGCAGCTTTTCATCTTCGAGACTCTCTACCGTACACAAAATCGGTCTTTGATTTTCTGCACCCGCTACTGGTACAGGTGAGAGTGTATTTCCTTGAAAGTCTGTCACAATTTCTGTCTTGGGTTGGTTCCCAGGTTCCGGTTGGGGATTTGAACTGGGTATGGGGGTAGGAGTTGGCGCAGGACTTGGCACGGGAGTTGGCGCAGGACTTGGTGCAGGAATTGGCGCGGGAATTGGCGGTGGAGGAGTGGTATTGATCGTAATATTGCCCTGAACAGTTCCACCGGGGAAAGATTCGGGGGGCGAAATTGTCGAAGTGCCCGTGGTGATGGCTTGGGCAGTTCCATTCGTCGTGGGATCGCCAACAACAAATGGAGTCGAGGGGACTGGAACTCCCCCGTGATGATTGATATTAATGGCTCCACCCCCGCCCGTTCCGGTCGTGTTAATGCTGGGGTTATTGTAGGTAAAAGTAACAAACTTATTATCAACGGTGAGATTCTGTCCCGCCGCGATAGTTACATTACCGCCAGTGCCACTGCCAAGACTCTGAGCATCGATGATTTTGGCGGCGATATCATTACCAGCAATCAGCGTGATGTCACCGCCATTGCCAGAGGAAGAGCAAGAATTGCACTTAGAACTGGAATCTATGGTTTCAGTCTTGATATTGCCTCCGGCGCTAATTGCGATCGCGCCGCCAGTCCCAGCAGCAGCCGTGCCAAAGTTATCAGAAGAGGAAAAGATATCTCCGGTTGTAATATTTCCCGATGGGGCGCTGAGGGTAATTGCACCTGCATTACCAGGGCGATTGCGAGAGTCTAAATTGTAAACTTGATTAACTGGATCGGCGGCATTAATAGAACCGCTGGTGCTGCTAATACTTATATTTCCACCAGACGACTGAATGGTTTGAACATTAATATCACCCGGTGCCGAAAAGGTAACATTTAAAGGTTCCGCTGGTCCCAATAAATCATCAGATTTAATGGTTCCTGCAACTGTAATCGTTCCATCTGAGGTAGGAGATTTCACAAAGGTTGTGTAGGAGGGATTTGCCCCTGCATCGTCAAAATATTCGGGAGGGGCACCCGGAAAGGGTTCGGCGAAGGGTACGTTATCAGTTGTCCCAGTCGCACCTGCTTGTAAAATCAGGGCACGACTATTAGGATCTACCTCTGGATCGATCGCATTAATGACGATATCTCCACTAATCGTAATTTTTCCGGCTGCGATTATCTTCAGGGAAGCACCCGTATAAGAATCAAGCATGACATCACCATCAGACGTAATGATGGGGTCATAAATACTTTGAAACTTGCCGCCAGCTCCCGATAAGTTGAGAATTGAGAAATTCCCCCCTGCTGAATAGTGAGCATCTCCAGAAATCACTCCATCACTGATTAAACTGAGATTGCCGCCACTTTGAAAGGGTGTTTCTGGGTGATTCAGTGCCAAAATATCAACCGCTTTATTGCCTTGAACGGTGAGATTCCCTCCCGCCTTTGCCACAAAAGGAGTCGCGACGCTATCCCGCACTCGCACGGTATCTTTTGCCAGCAAATTCATATCCCCAGATGTCTGTATTTGGCTTTCAACCAGAGTCAAATTATGGTTGGCTGAAAGTGTAGCTGTTCCCGCATTGAGCTGACGGACTACCACATCCCCCGCTTCTACTTTGATACCAGAACCTGTTAGTTCTACCTCTCCTTTGCTATTTGTAGTCAGTCCAGTGGCATTTCCCGCTTTGCTACCTGTTAGTAGCTGGGGTAGAGAGGAAACTGTTGCGGTTGAGGACTGACTAGCATCAGGAGAAATGGGTTGAATCTCCAAACTTAGCAATTGTCCGGGTTGACTAATCCGGACTGTATTCTGACCCGGTACTGCTGCCACAATTAGTTTACCGCTTGGTGCTGACAGAGTTCCCTGGCTAACAACAGTGCCACCCAGCAAGGTAAGATTTTGCCCTTCTTTAACTGCTAGTTCTCCGGAGTTGACAATAGCACTCGGTTGAGCAGTATTAAACGAATAACTGCTGGGCATTCCCGTTAAGGTTGCGTAATTATTATCGCCGCTAGCATTAAAAGAATTAGAGCCAAAACCAATCCCTGTGGCACTGGTTGCGGTAAAGCTTCCCGGCACATCCAATCTGGCATTGGCACCAAATATAATCCCCGATGGATTCATCAGGTATAAATTAGAATTTCCTCCGCTGACTTTAATTAAGCCATCGATTGTAGAGGGATTGCCACCCACCACTCTACCTAAAATATTTTCAATTTTTGGATTAGAAATAAAGTTAGCGATTTGGTCTGCATTGAGGTTAAATTGCTCAAAGCTGTGGAAAAGGTTTGCTCCATCACCAGACAGTTTTCCTCCGCCGATATTGATTGTATTGCCTTCAGGAGCGGCAATTGTGCCCGTACCGTCTTGAGCTGGAACAATCGTTTCTGCCTGTGCCGGTTTCACAGCGATCGCTGGTGCAACGGCTAGTAAGCCAAGCAATACGCCAGAACTTTCAAAAGCTGATTTCATCTGGTGTTAACCCATTGGGATCATGATTTATCCTGCTCCTCATTACCAGGATTGATAGAACTATCAGGATCTCAAACAGGCTTCATTAATAAATAAATTAAATATTTTTAAAAGCGAATTTTATTAAACTCTATTTGTGTAAATATAGGGATAAAAATACTTTTATATTGTACGCAAAAATACGAATCAATAGCTAATTCTACGGTTAACTATAATTTCTATTTTTAAATAAAAATATATTTGTACTTTGGCAATGCTTTAATAATATAAAACCTGTGTAAATTTACTGAAAATCGAAAAGTTTTCCGGATTGACAGCTATAACAAAGAACTATTTAACAAGGCTTGTTGCAAGAAATTTTACAAAGTTAAAATTACGTATATTCGCGGAGGATTAAAATTCCTATTTTTGGTAAAGGCTCTATTTCAGATTACAACTTATTCCTCGATCTGAGACTGCCGGATTTGTTAGGAAACCGACAAATATTGAGTCTGTCAAATATCTGGGTTGTTAGCTCAGCTTCTAACCTTTCTCACTTCCAACCTTTTTTTGCAATTGCACCATATTCTACATCTAAAAATAAGTAAGCTCATTTGGTCATGCAATTGCAAACAATAAATCTCTTCTAATATTGAATAATGAGGTTTTTGGTATGAAACAACCACTCTATTTCTTAACTCTCGTTTTCTGTGTTGCCTTAACGATTTCCTCACATCAAAAAGCTGAGGCGGCTGGAACTGTCGGGAACGGAACCGCTGCAAGTTGTACTGAAGCTGCTTTAGATACTGCTTTAGTAGGCGGGGGGACTGTAACCTTTAATTGTGGTTCTAGTCCGCATACGATTGTAGTGAAAGAAAAGGTACTTTCCGCGAATACAGTAATCGACGGACGAAGTGTAGTAACTCTCAGCGGAAATGGAACTAATCGGATTTTTTCCACTGATAGCCTCGTTCAACTGACTCTAAGAAATCTCACTATTGCGAATGGCTTTAGTACCGAAAATGGTGGCGGCGTTTATAGCGGCTACAGAGGTAAGTTAGTGGTACTGAACTGTACCTTTAACAACAACAAATCAACAATGCCGGGAGAGGCGGGAGGCGGTGCAATCTATAGTAAGAGTGAAAGTACAATTGTTGTAGATAAAAGCACTTTTACCGGAAATCAAGCTAGCCTCGGCGGAGCAATCTATGACTTGCTCAGCGACTTAACCGTAACGAATAGCACTTTCAAGGGAAATACCGCTGGAATTGTGGCTCCTGGTGGGGCAGGTGGTGCTATTTATAATGATGGTGTGAATGGTAATCTAGGTAAAATTATTCTCCGGAATAACACCTTCACAAACAATATTGCCACCAATCAAGGTGGGGCTTTCTTTAACCAACTTTATAACAACAATACGACGACAATCGAAAATAATACCTTCTCTGGAAATAGCGTTACGGGCACTGGCGACAAAGGATTTGGCGGTGCTATTTTCGTGGTCGGTGGCACCACAACTGCCCCTAATTACACTGCCGGAACAAACAGCACTATTTTTGTAGTGAGGAACACTACTTTTTCTGGCAACATTTCTGCGAATCAGGGCGGGGGACTATGGACGGGAAATGACGTAAGCGCAGAAGTTTCTAATACTACTTTTTCAGGGAATCGTGCTGTGACTCCAGATGCCAAGGGGGGTCTAGGCGGCGCAATCATGAGAACCAGTGGCAAGATGACCATCAATAATGTCACGATTGCTAACAATTATGCTGGGTTTATGGGGGCTGGTATTTTTGGCAGCAGTCCAGATATAACGCTGAGGAACACAATCATCGCTAACAATAAGGCGGACAATGGGGGGAATACCTGGAATATTAAACAGAATTGTTCTGACGAAATGACTAATGGCGGCAACAATATCCAATTTCCCGCCAAAAACCCAAACGATCCCACTGACAAAAACTGCGCGGTTGGCATCACGATTGTTGAACCAATGCTAGGTGCACTTTCTGCGACTGGTGGTTTGACTCAGACTCTACTCTTATTAGCAGGGAGTCCAGCGATTAATACAGGAAATAACGCGACTTGCTTGGCAACGGATCAACGAGGTGTTGCCAGACCGCAAGGTGGTGTTTGCGATATCGGAGCATTTGAAGCAAAATAATCAGATGGGTAGTTGGTAACGGGATGTAATTTACCAATTACCGATTTTCAAACTATCTAGTGCTTGGAGCCAAAAACAAGAAGAAAAAAGCACTTTTTCTTCTTGTTTTTGGCTCCTGTATTTTTATGTCTAAGCTTTGACATTTGCAGATTGTTACTAAATAGTCAGCGCAACAAGTGCAAGACTAGGAGATAGTTAAAGGTACTGCTCTTTTCTAGTCAACATCATGCTAGATACGCTGGACTTGGATCTTTGCCTCGATAAAAATATCTATGATTCTCAGATTGAGACGCTAATGCGTCAAGTGCGATCGCTCCAAAAGGCTTGCTGGGACAAAAAGCTACCCATGATTGTCGTGCTGGAAGGTTGGGCGGCAGCGGGGAAAGGTGCTTTAGTCAAGAAAATGGTCAATTACATGGACCCGCGAGGGTTTACGGTTCACCCGATTTGGCCTCCCAACCAGGAAGAGCAACAATACCCTTTTTTGTGGCGCTTCTGGCGGAGACTGCCAGTCAAGGGCAGTATTGGGATTTTTTATCATAGCTGGTACACCCATGTTTTAGAAGACCGGCTGTTTGCACGAATCGAGGACTCAAAAATCCCAAGCGTGATGGCCCAGATAAACGCCTTTGAGCGCCAACTGGTGGATGATGGAAATGCGATCGCTAAATTCTGGATTCATCTAAGCCGCAAAGAATTAAAGCACCGACTCAAAGAATATGCCAAAGATCCGTTAGACGCTTGGCGAGTGCGTCCGGAAGACTGGAAACAAGAGAAACACTACGGTAAATATGTAGATTATGCCGAAGAAATGCTCGTCCAAACCAGCACTGGCTCCGCCCCCTGGACATTAGTGGAGGGCAACTGCCAACGCTGGGCGCAGGTCAAAGTCCTCACCCAATTCGCTGCCACTCTTACAGAAGCCCTCGACCGACTTCACATTCGGACGCCTATCACCCCTGTACCCCCTCAAAAACACCTCAACCCAGCAGAGCCGGATCTCTTAGCGCAAGTCGATCTCAATCTTGCTCTCTCCAGGGATGAGTACAAAAAGCAGTTACGCGATGCCCAAGTAGAACTGCTGAAGCTTCAGATGAAGATTCACAAACATCAAGTGCCCGTCTTGGTGCTGTTTGAAGGTTGGGATGCGGCTGGGAAAGGAGGAGCCATCAAACGCTTAACCGATGTCCTCGACCCCCGCAGTTATGCCGTTCATCCCTTCGCAGCACCTACGGATGAAGAGAAAGCGCATCACTACCTCTGGCGGTTCTGGCGGTGGTTGCCAACAGCAGGGACAATTGGCATTGATGACCGCAGCTGGTACGGGCGAGTGTTAGTAGAGCGTGTTGAAGGTTTTGCCACAGAACTGGAATGGCGCAGAGCCTACCAGGAAATCAATGAGTTTGAGAGCCAACTGACGAATGCAGGCTACGTTTTGGTCAAGTTCTGGCTGCATATTAGTCCTGAAGAACAGTATCAGCGATTCATATCGCGTCAGAATGACCCCTTTAAAGAATACAAACTCACCGCCGAAGATTGGCGAAATCGGGACAATTGGGCTTTCTATGAAGTGGCAGTCAATCAAGCAATTCAGCGGACGAACACTCCTAACGCTCCCTGGACAATTGTTGCTGCGAATGATAAATACTATGCCCGTGTTAAGGTAATTCAAACCGTAACCGAGGCGATTCGGGCAAAATTGAAACGTCAATAAGAGGCAGTCGGTAATCGCTGGTGAATAGTCGTTACCAATTACCCATTACCAATTACCCATTACCAATTACCTACTATGTTTTTACTACTAACGCGGGTTCTGCTGTGGCTGCTGATTGGCACCTTAGTCTATTTTTTGTTAGTGCGATGGATTCCCAAACAATATCTCGCTTGGTTGGGCGGGCTGCTGTTGTTTGTCATCATGGTGATGGCGTTTTACAACCCCAATGAAAGGTTGGTATCGAGTGCCTGGAACATTCTTTCGTTTCCGCTCAAACCGTTGGGGTTGTCGATTATGCTTTTGTTGTTCGCCATTGGTGGAGTGAAAAAGAATGCGCTAACAGGCGTAGCCTGGAACCAACTTAGGATAGCCTTCTTCGTTTTGCTGTTGTCTAGTTTGCCAATCGTTGCCTACTGGCTGGCTCAGCAAGCGGAAGTGGAGGCGATTCAACTGGAGCAACGACGGCAACTGATTTGTCAAACTCAATGTCCGGCTGATATTACGCCGACCGGATCTCAAATTGTGGGGGCGATTGTGGTGCTGGGGCGAGGGACGACACAACCCAATCTTCCCTACCGGACGCAGATTCAATTAACTGATACAGGCGATCGCATTCTATACTCTGCTCAGCTGTATCAAGAACAGCTACGGAGCGGTAATGACCCCTTAGTGATTGTCAGTGCAGGACCTAGAGCGGAGCTGACAGGAAATCAAGATAGTGTTAACGAGGCTAACGATGTCGCGGCGCTGCTGGTCAGGATGGGTGTACCCCGCAACCGAATTGTGATTGAACCGCGTGGGGTTGATCTCCGCACCAGTGCCGTCAGGGTTGAGGAAATCTTGAGGCAGCGCGGTATTCGATCGCGCCGGATTATTCTCGTTGCCTCCGGCTTAAATATTCGCCGTGCCAACCTTACGTTTGCCAATTTGGGCGTCACGGTCATTCCCAGAGCTACAGATTTCTTTACCTTTCAAAGTGGGGCAACGCCTGCCCGACGCATCACCGTCACGGATTTTGTTCCCACCGTGGAAGCGCTAGTCACGACAACGCGAGTGGTAGAAGAATATCTCACTTTCATCTACTACTTCTTACGCGGCTGGTTGACACCCCTCGTTTTATAGAAGCAGCACGAGCGCCAATTCGTCTACGATGGTTTGGGATTGGATGTTAGGCGAAAGCTTCTTGCAGGTTGCAAGAAAGTTTTTTGTCTGTTGCCTTTTCTCAGTTTTTAATCCTCAGTCCTCACAGAATGGCTCACTCTCGGCTGCAAAAATTGGGTGCTTATCTGCGTCCCCACTGGCGACAGGCTACCTTAGGCGTTATCGCGCTGTTTGTTGTGAATGCAGTGGGCGTTTATATCCCTTTGCTGATTCGAGATAGCGTTGACGAACTCCGCCAAGCGTTCGACTTCGCTCAAATCTGGAAGTATGTAGCGCTAATCCTGATTCTGGCTTCGGCAATGTGGGTAGTGCGGATGGCTTCGCGCATCTTGCTGTTTGGAGTCGGGCGACAAGTAGAATTTGACCTGAAACAAAAGATTTTTCAGCATTTACTCACTCTGGAACCGTCTTATTTTGCTAGCAACACAGCGGGAGATTTGATTAACCGGGCGACTAGCGATGTGGATAATATCCGGCGTCTGCTGGGATTTGCGGTATTGAGTTTGGCGAATACAGTTTTTGCCTACGGACTGACATTGCCGGTGATGCTGTCGATTAATTTGAAGCTGAGTCTGCTGGCGATCGCAGTCTATCCGTTTATGCTGATTGCTGTGCAGCTATTTAGCGATCGCCTACGGAACGAACAGCTGGTGTTGCAAGAGGAACTCTCTAGCATCAGCGAGTTGATTCAAGAGGATATGAGCGGGATTGGTCTGATCAAAATCTACGCTCAGGAGGAGAACGAACGCCGCGCCTTCTCCCGGTTAAATAATCGCCTGTTGCAAGCCAATATCCAATTAGCAAAGACCAGAAATGTCTTGTTTCCAATCATTCAAGGCATGGCTTTTATCAGCTTACTGATATTGCTATGGGTTGGAGCGCGATCAATTGTGGCGGGTGCGATCACAATTGGCGATTTTCTGGCATTGATTCTCTATACTGAACGATTAGTTTTCCCCACTGCTCTACTGGGTTTTACGATTACTGCCTACCAACGAGGTGAGGTGAGTATCGACCGCATTGAGTCAATTCTGATGGCAGAAGCCAAAATTAAAGATTCTCCGAATGCACTCGCATTACCCGTTGAAAAAGTAAGCGGTAAATTAACAGCCCGTCAACTCAGTTATACGTTTCCGGGAGCCGAAACTCCCGCGCTTAAGAATGTTAGCTTTACGATTGAACCAGGGGAAACCGTGGCGATTGTGGGACCAATTGGCTCCGGAAAATCGACACTTGCCAATGCCTTGCCGCGATTAGTGGATATTCCAAGCGATAGTTTGTTCGTAGATGGCAATGATATTACGCAGATCAAATTGCCCGATTTGCGCGGAGCGATCGCTTATGTCCCGCAAGACAGCTTTCTGTTTAGTACCACCATCAAAAACAACATTCGCTACGGCAATCCTCTGAGCGAACAGACAGAGATTATTAATGCTGCCAAGCAAGCGCAAATTCACCCGGAAATTCTCAATTTTCCCCAGCAATACGAAACCGTTGTGGGTGAGCGCGGCATTACCCTCTCAGGGGGACAGCGACAACGGACGGCTCTCGCCCGTGCTTTACTGATGGATTCCCCGATTCTGATTTTGGATGATGCTCTCTCCAGCGTTGATAATCAAACTGCCACAGCCATTTTGAATAATCTTTCGGAAGGCATCCAGCGCAAAACGGTTATTTTTATCTCTCACCAATTGTCTGCGGCTGCAACTGCCGATCGCATTTTTGTGATGGATCGAGGTCAAATTGTGCAGTCTGGGACTCATGCCGAACTTTTGCAACAACCTGGACTTTACCGTTCACTTTGGAACCAGCACGAGCTAAAGGAAATCCTCAGCTAATTTTAGTGGCACTCAAGCAGCGATCGCTATTTGAGTTTCTTGAGGTAATGCAATTTGATTCGTCGGGTTGGATGGTACTTCGGAAACCCTGGGTGTAAAGAACATTAAAGCCGAACCCAGCAGACAATTAACGCACATTTTTCCGATTCCTCCTCAAATAAAGCGGCTCTTGGAGTCATCTGTTTGAGGTTCATTTTACCCATACTTTTTAAAATGCCAGCACTGAAGTGATATGATTGCCCTACTCAATCGGTTCTGGTGGGGAGCAGCCACCAGAGGTAACGGGGAAAGTTCGGTGTAAAACCGTCGCTGTCCCGCAGCTGTAATGAGATCCGTCGTTTTGGTCTCTCAGCCAGAATACCCGCCGAGAGAAATTGATTTGCGAAATCTGCGAGGTACAGAATTATGTCTAAAGATAGACGCTTTGCTTTCTTAAATCTGATGCAAAGCCGAACAGTAATTGTATTTTTGGTTTTAATTAGCACTTTCCTATGCGCCCAGCGGGCGATCGCTCACCATCCAATGGGTGGCAAGACGCCGTCTAATTTATTTGAAGGGTTCTTTTCAGGACTAGCCCATCCCTTAATTGGACTGGATCATTTTGCGTTTGTGGTGGCGATTGGGCTACTGGCGGTTGGGCAAGTGCGGGGCGCGTTCATCCCAGTCGGGTTTGTATTGGCAGCCTTGGCGGGAACTGGGATTCATTTACTCAATCTAGATTTACCGGCAGATGAGATAGCGATCGCCGGTTCCGTGATTGTCTTTGGGGCGCTGCTGCTAACGCCAAACAAACCAAACTGGATGGTTCTTATAGCGCTGGGAGCGCTTGCTGGTTTATTTCACGGCTATGCTTATGGCGAGGCAATCGTCGGTGCTGGTATGACGCCGCTTGTTGCTTACCTTCTGGGTTTCACTTTCATTCAATATGGCGTTGCCTTGGTTGCCATGCTGCTTGGCAATGCAGTGAGCCGGAAATCTGCCACTCAACCGTTACCCTGGCAGCGATTCGCCGGTTTGGCTATCTGCTCGATTGGAGTGGTTTTCTTGAGTAATTCCGTCCTCGGTTAATGATAATCTCGCGCAAAGGTGCAAAGACGCTAACAAAAACTTTGCGTCTTTGCGCGAAATTTGAAAGGAAATTATCCTGATTGTGCAACACCAAAATTTAAGTGTGAAACGGCACGGTTACTAGCGGCAGAAACCCTAGTAGTATCCAATGCCAAAGCCATAAGCTGGGTGAAGCTGACTCCTCTGATGGTGCCAAAAGCGCTTCGATTCTCTCCTCTAAACGATTTCGAGGGGTCATGGCACTGAACGCTGCACAGAAACTTTCAGACTGTACTGGCGAGACACTCACCACCAATAGCAGAGATTCTGCTAACAATAAGGGATCTACCTGTTGCGCCGCCCATCGATCCGCACGAAGTTCCCGCAATAGTAAAAGTTCTTGCCACAAAGCTTCTGTATTCGGCAACCAAGCGGTTATCTGGCGCACCCAGCCAAGCCAGAAAAACCAAAACGTATCCCGATAATAGTAATGCGCTTGTTCGTGGGCGAGAACTGCTTCTAGATGATCTCGATCGAGGGTTTCTAACAATCCCTGACTGACGACTAATTCAGGCTGCCAGAAACCAATTTGGGCGCTAAATAGAACGCTGGCATTGAGAAGGCGACCCAATTTACCTTCAAGCTCGATTTGGGGATAAGTGCGTGTCTGTTGTACCGAACGCCATCCTTCATGTGCCAGCTTTAGACATAAAATTCCGGCAACGCCTAAAAATCCCCAGGCGAAGGAGTAACTGAACCATCCGGCTTGCAGTCCTCCCATTTTTCCGTCTGCACCCATACAAATAACCGCGATCGCTGTCACGATCAATAGCAGCGGCGGAAACAAAAATAACCCAAAGGATCGTTGCCAGCGTTGCGTCCAAGTTCCCGATGGCTCTAACCCTGTGCATCTCAGACACCACGCCAATCCTAACGCCGTCAGAATCATCGCTAGATGCATGATTTTCCCTCCTCTCTCGCTTTGCGTGCGGATTGAAGACGAAGCGCGATCGCTTCTATTTGCTCTACGCTAGCGCTATCTAGGCTATCTGCAAAGGCGGCGACGACATCTGGGTTCCCCACTGCCAAAAACTGGTGTAACTGTTCGTGAGCTTTAATGACTTGCGCTTCTTCCCGCGATACCAAAGGTTGCCAGCAAAAGCTTCGTTCTTGTTTATCGCAAGCTAGCCAACCTTTTTGGGTCAGGCGACGCAGCACCGTAGTTACAGAAGTATAAGCTAACTCCCGGTCTGGGTCAGCCAGAATGCGATCGTGTACATCCTTAACGGTGGCAGAGCCGAGTTCCCAGACGATATTTAAAATCTCCGCTTCCAAAGGGCCAAGGGAAAGTTGTTTGGGACGGTAGTTAGGTAGAGGAACCATACATCTGAACTTTGTGCCTTGTGCAATCTCTGAATAAGCTTACACTCCAAACTTGCACTCTTGTTCAAGTTTGACAGCTTGTCTTTTGACGGCAACAACGACTCAACTCAAAATAATGGGGTTGCATCCCAATCAGAGCAAAATCTGCTGACATTGAGCCTGCGTAGGCAGGCTTTGTTTGTGTAGCCACAAACTTACAGCCTGTGAGCAATTAGCTACTAAATGACGGGTGTTACGCAGTGCTTTCTCAACATCTATGTTCTCAACGTCTATGTTATGAGTCGCCTTTCCCGCAAGATTGTCATCTTCAGCATTATCTTCAGCATTGTAATGCCACTGCTGAATTCGTCGCCGATGGCTCAAGCTCAGCCATTACAAATCACGCTAATGGCGAGTACCGATACAGCTCAAATGAGTGCTGAAGGCTTCTTCAAGCGCGGAGTTTACGAGGTATTGAGCGGAGATTACCGAGAAGCGATCGCTGATTTAAACCAAGCAATTCGGCTCAATCCCAATAATGCCCAAGCTTACACGAATCAAGGTCTTGCCCGCGCTGCCCTCGGAGATACGCAAGGAGCGATCGCTGACTTTAGCCAAGCAATTGAGATCGACCCCAGCCTCGCTTTAGCTTACTATAATCGGGGTTTTGTCCGCTCCCAACTACAAGATTATCCGGGAGCAATAGAAGACTTTAGCCAAGCGATTGAACTCAATCCTCAGGATGGCGATGCCTATCACTGTCGCTGTCTCATTCACTACACGTTGGGAGATAAGCAGGGAGTGAGAGCAGATTTTGAGAAAGCCACCGATCTCTATCTACAACAAGGGAAACGACAACAATATCAAAGTTTACTACAAGAAATTAAAGAGCTTCATTCGTCAAGTCATTTTCTGTTTTCTTAATCATTTGTTACCTTGAATCATCCATGCGATCGCTAAAACTCAAAGCAATTAGCTAAAACGATTATTAACTAAAACTTTATTGAAAAAAATATATGAATAAACACTTACTGTTCAATAGCTTTTTGGTAGCGAATGCTGTAGCAGTATTAGTTTGCCATCCAGTTCTAGCTGAAGTTACGCAAGTCACTAGCATTCGTTTAATTCCAACAAGTAACGGCATTCAGGTAATTTTAGAAACTACGGGTGGTACACTTTCTCAAATTTTGACATCCAGCAACAACGATATCTTTACCGCTAACATCATCAATGCTCAGTTGAGCTTACCCGAAGGGAGTCGTTTCTATCAAAACAACCCTACTGATGCAATTACTGCTGTATCTGTTACTCCTTTGGATTCTAATAGTATTCAGGTAGTCATAATTGGAAAAGCTGGGATTCCGCCCGGAGAAGTTAATCAAAGTGATTCCGCGCTTATTTTCAACCTAGATAATACTACTGATTCCATAGCATCTGAGCCTGATAGCGAGTCTGATGAAACGCCTGAAGCATTTGAATCAAGCGAGTTGGCAACTGAGCCAGAAGTTCAAGTAGGAACAAATGAAGAAATTGAATTAGTCGTAACGGCGAAAAGAGAAATTTTTCCAGAAACATCTACGCCCGTCTATACAATTAATCAAGAAGAAATTCAGAAGCAAGGCGCTAATAGTGCAGCAGAAGTATTGAGAGGGCTTCCTGGATTTGCCATTAATGATGCCGGTTTCGGGGCAGATATTCATACAGGTACTTACTACCGAGGGCATTCGATTAATCAATCTGTTTTTCTCCTCAATGGCCGACCAATCAACACGAATATTAATACCTATCATGGCGCTACTGACCTCAATAGCATTCCAGTAGAAGCAATTGAACAAGTGGAATTATCTAGCGGCACCAGTTCTACTTTATATGGTTCGGAAGCTTTTGGAGGAGTTGTTAATATCATCACCAAACAAGGGCAAGAAGTTCCTAAACTCAATGCTTCAGTTGAATATGGCTCTTTTAATCAGTCCAACTATCGGATTAGCTACGGGGGTTCTGCGGACAATCTAAGATTTAATCTCGGCTATGAAGAGTACGAAGCAGATAATCGTTATGCTGTCCCTAAAGGTGCAGCAAATCGAGATTCTGAAGGTCTTCTATTTAACGGAGATACCGCAACTAGTAACTACTTTGGCGGGATCTCGCTAGATTTGAATTTGAGAAATACTCTTAGTTTAGATGCTTCTAAAATTAGCAGTCGTCGGGGGTTACTTTATTTCGGGTTTCCTCTGCAAAGAGACAGATTAGACCACGATGCTTTTAATATTGGGTTATCTTGGAAGGCTTTGCTAGGAGAAGGTGAAGATTCTGTTCTGAGAACGACACTTTCGTACAATCAGGATTACTTTAATACTTATGGCCCGACTCAAAATATCTTCTACCGGACTGGTACTCTGAATTCCCAAGCTCTCAATGCTAGGGTAGAGCATCAATGGCAAACATCTCCTCGAAATACTCTAACTTGGGGCTTCGATGTACAAAATAGCTACTTAAATGGGAATGTTTTAAGTACAGTCCCTAATCAGCTTACCCTGAACGAAAGTGAAAACAGAGATAGGTTTCATACAGCAATATTTGCTTTAAATACTTGGAAAATAAGCAACTCATTACAGGCAGATTTTGGTCTGCGACAAAATTTTAATAGTGACTTTGGGAGCTATTTGAATCCCAGTGTCGGGGGACGGTGGGCTGTTACTCCAACGGTGGCTGTGCGGGGCAGTTGGGCTTCGGTTCAGCGCAATCCTGGATTAGATCAATTGTATGTTTTTGATACGGTTCATAACTGGTTGCCGAACCCGGATCTAAATCCAGAAACCGGCTCTTCTTGGACGGCTGGAGTCGATATCCAGTTTTTAGAAAATTTGGCAGGACAGTTTACCTATTTCGGCAGCCGTTTAAACGACCGCCTCGGAGTTATATCAGGACGCTGGGCGAATATTGGTCTAGTTAATACAAATGGTTTAGAAGCCGCATTACGGTGGCAAATGACTCCGCAATGGTCAACTTTTCTTAACTATACTTATACAGATGCGCGAATCGAGACCGGCTTGGAGAAGGGATTACAACTAGGTTTAATTCCTTACTCAGTAGGACAATTCGGGATTGGTTATGCGAGTGGAGGATGGCAATTGAATCTATATGCAAGTTACCACGGCGGGGCACGGAGAGCTTTCTTTAATAATCCTGGGGAGAGTAACAAAGATTTTTCCCCGTCCTTTTTAAATTTAGATTTGAGCGGTCGGATTCCGATTACTAAGAATTTTGGGATTACAGTGAATTTAGAAAATTTAGCTGATGTAAGGTACGAGAAAGCTAATCGAATCTATCATCCCGGTTTAACTTTACGAGTTGGCTTACAGTCGAATTTTTAAAAATTTTGGATAGGTATTAGATAGGGTAAGAGTAGAATTTTACTGCTTTTTGTCAGAGCGATCGCTTAACGCAATCCTGTCATCATCCCGAAATTACCTCCTTGAGATAGAGGTATTTATGCCGCTAGACAGGTGTAATTTTTGATGAAAGCGCAACTTTCTACCGAAATTGATTGAATTATGGCTCTTTATCGTCGAAATTTCCTGTTTCTGCTAGGTGGCACTGCCGGAGCAGCCGTCATTGGGGCTTTCCCCGCAGCTTGTGCAGCTCAAACAACTCCAAAAAGTGAAAACCAGCAAGCACAGCAGCAGACACCGCAAGCACAACAGCAGGGGCAAACGGCAAATACTTTTACACTGCCGCCTTTACCTTATGCCTACAATGCTCTGGAACCCCATATTGATGAGGCGACGATGCGGTTTCACCATGATAAACACCATGCCGCCTACGTCAAAAATCTGAATGAAGCCGTGAATAAATACTCGCAACTCAAAGGCAAGAGTCCTGAAGAATTGCTTCGTGACATCAATAGCGTGCCAGAAGATATTCGTACTACAGTACGCAATAACGGCGGCGGTCACGTAAATCATACGATGTTTTGGGAAATCATGGCCCCCAATGCTGGTGGAGCGCCGACGGGAAGAATTGCCGAAGCGATTAATCAAAGCTTTGGCAGTTTTGACGCTTTCAAAAAGCAATTTAATGAAGCCGGTAGCAAGCGTTTTGGCAGCGGCTGGGCTTGGCTGGTTCGCGGCAAGGATGGGAAGTTGCAAGTGATGAGTACGGCGAATCAAGATAGTCCGTGGATGGAAGGAATGTATCCGATTATGGGCAATGATGTCTGGGAACACGCTTACTATTTGAAATACCAAAATAAGCGTGCTGATTATTTAGATACTTGGTGGAACGTCGTTAATTGGAATGCAGTAAACCAGCGATTTGAGAAAGCATCAGCTTAGTTGAATGCCGCTGATTTCAGCCCTAAACTAAAGTTTGGGCTAATAGTTTAAACCCGTTTAAACGGGTTTAAAGGCTGACCAGTAAGTTAAAGCTTACTTTAGCTTTAATCCGGAAATTTATTTGCAAACTCTTTGTGTTAGTGCCATCCCGGCCTAGCCTAGTTGCTCGAAGCCTTGGTTAGCAGGCTCAATTGAGGCTGTGAAGCGCGAGGTGGCTCTTGCAGTGCTAGATGGACTTCGTTTGTCTCGCCGGATTCCCGCCTCTGGGCAATTTGCTCTCATCAGGATGCTCCCGATCCTGGGAACCCAATGCATCTACAGCGCTATTTTTGTAGCTTAATGATAATAATTGACAATAACTCTTTTTGCAGCTATATTCAAAGGTTGTCAATTACGTTACTAAAAGTTGATAACACAGGCTATAGAAGATGGCTTCAAAGAAAAGCAACCCTTTGTACAGGTAGTGGGTGGAGAATTTGTTTGTGGTAACTTAACAAACGGTTCTTAGCTACCTAGTTAAAAAACATTGTCAATATAAGATTTTATTGAGGAGTAACCTGGTGAAGCGTCGAAAGTTTGTGTTTTTAATGGGACTGGCAACTGCGAGCGGTGGGTTAGCGATCGCCTGCTCTGACAACCAGAGTGCCACGACTCCCAATGCAACCTCCCCAACCAGCAGCCCTGCCAGTACGAATGCCGCCAGTCCATCTGCCAGCCCAGTTGCCGCCACCGGCCCATTGGAAAAAGAACTGGTGGTCTACTCAGGACGGGACGAGAAACTGGTTGGCGACCTGATTAAACAGTTTGAAAAGGAAACTGGGGCGAAAGTACAAGTCCGCTATGGCGACACCGCTGAGTTAGCAGCAGCCATTCTGGAAGAAGGTAAAAATAGTCCGGCTGACGTTTTCTTTGCTCAAGATGCCGGGGCACTCGGAGCAATGCAAAAGGCAGGTAGGGCATCGCAGTTGCCAACTTCACTGCTCGATCGGGTAGAAAGCCGCTACCGCTCACCGGATGGGAAGTGGGTTGGAATTACGGGTCGAGTGCGGACAGTAGACTACAACACCAAGTTAGTTAAGGCAGCAGATTTACCAGAATCTATCACTGGCTTTACCGATCCAAAGTGGAAAGGAAAAATTGGTTGGGCACCTACGAATGGCTCCTTCCAGTCCTTTGTCACCGCTTTGCGCGTCTCGCAAGGGGATGAGAAAGCTAAGCAATGGCTAGAAGGCATTAAAGCCAACAATCCCAAAACTTACCCCAAAAATGCGGCAATTGTAGAAGCGCTATCCCGTGGGGAAATTGCGGTCGGATTTGTCAATCACTATTACTTAGAAAAGTTCAAGCAAGAAAATCCCCAAGCTCCGGTGGATCATCACTTTACCAATGATGTTGGTTCCTTAGTTAACGTGGCAGGCGTGGCAATTTTAGAGGGTGCAAAACATCCCAATATTGCTCAGAAGTTTGTGGACTTCATGTTGGCTCAGGATGCTCAGAAATACTTTGCCACCAAGACTTATGAGTATCCACTAGCTTCGGGAATCGCTCCGGCGGGGAATTTAAAAGCACTGAACGGAATTCCCAGCCAAGCGACTGCCATTGACTTAAGCAATCTGAACGACTTGGATGCAACGTTGAAGCTTTTGCAGGAGACACAGGTAATTTAAGTCGTTTGTGGGAATGGGGAATAAGTACTGATAACTCTTATTACCCATTACTAGCCTTCAAAAGTGATGTTATTTCCGCACTTTTGTTGAATTGCTGGTTGTTAATCCTCATATCGATTAACTGATTGGAGAAAGCAGCTCGACCCCCTTTATTTCTGACTTTAACAGCAGCGGCAGTAGCGATCGCGATCGCTCTGCCTCTGACTTATTTGGTCATCCGGACGGCTGGTGTCGGTGGGGAAGCGCTCTGGGAATTAGTTTCCCGTGCCCGAACTCTCACCATTTTGCTCAACAGTGCGGCAATGGCGGCAATCGTGACCCTGTGTTCGGCATTGATTGCCGTGCCACTGGCATTTTTAACCGTGCGAACCGATTTACCGGGACGCCGATTTTGGCTAATAGCGACTACCTTACCCTTGGCAGTTCCTAGCTATGTAGGGAGTTTTACGCTGATTGCCACTTTTGGGCCACGGGGTAGTTTGTTGCAGTTGTTGCTGGAACCTTTGGGGGTGCAGGAATTACCTTCGATCTACGGCTGGCCTGGGGTGATTTTGGCACTCACCTTATTTACCTACCCTTATCTGCTATTGAGTGTCCGTTCTGGATTGCAAGGAATTGATCCCACCCTGGAGGAAGCCGCCCGGAGTTTAGGTCAAAGCGGTCAAGCTACTTTCTTTCGCGTTATCTTGCCCCAGTTGCGCCCGTCATTGGTGGCTGGGGGTTTATTGGTGGCGTTGTACTCGCTGCGGGACTTTGGGACGCCGTCGTTAATGCGGTTTGATGCCTTTACGCGAGCGATTTTTTTGCAGTACAAGGCAAGTTTTAACCGCAATTCAGCGGCGGCTTTGGCGTTGGTATTGGTGGGACTGGTGTTGTTGATTTTGTGGTTAGAGTACCGAGCGCGATCGCGTGCAGCATACTATAGTCGCGGCTCCACCTCCCAGCGCCCCCCTAAAGTCTTGCTGCTGGGGCGTTGGAAGTGGCCTGCGGTGGCTTTTTGTGCGGTCGTGACAGCGATCGCTTTAGTGCTTCCTATTGGCATTACCGTGTTCTGGCTGATTCGCGGACTCCATAATGGCTACAGCCTTCCGAATCTGGTACCGGCTGCACTCAATTCCATTTTGGCGTCAGGAATTACAGCGGGTGTCGCCACTCTTTTTGCCTTACCTGTGGCAATTTTAGCGGTGCGGTTTCCTGGGCGAATTACTTCAATAATTGAACGCTGTTCTTACATTGGCTTTGGCTTGCCTGGAATTGTGGTGGCGCTGTCGCTGGTATTTTTTGGGGCAAACTACTTGCCACAGTTGTATCAAACCCTGCCGATGTTGGTGTTTGCCTATCTTGTCTTGTTTCTACCCCAGTCGGTGGGAACCGTGCGGGGTTCGCTTTTACAGGTGAATCCGCAGCTGGAAGAATCGGCGCGGAGTTTGGGTAGAAGTTCGTGGCAAACTCTCAGAGAAGTTACGCTTCCGCTGGTGCGCCCAGGTGTTATTGCTGGAGCTGTGTTGGTGTTTCTGACGGCAATTAAAGAATTACCGGCTACTTTGCTATTAGCACCGATTGGCTTTGAAACCCTGGCTGTAAAGATTTGGAAAGCTACGGAAAATGTTGAGTTTGCTGAGGCAGCAACTGGCTCTCTATTTATGTTGTTAGTTTCGATTGGCTCGACTTTATTACTGTTATCTCAAGAGCGTGTGAGGAGTTATAAGTAGGCGGAAATGGTTTGTAGGAGATTTTTTTGACGAACCGCCAAGGACGCGCTAGCGTTCGCGAAGCGGCGCGAATGCGCTAGAGAGATGCGCTCTCTTCGCTATAGGACGCCAAGGAAGAGAGTTTCAAGAATTACTTAAGATTGCTATCTAGATGGTTTTTATCGAATTCAAGACTTACGCAACTGGTACTGCGATAGCGAAGCGCTGCTGCGAAGCGCAGATCGCATAAGAACACCACGAAAGCGCGATCGCTCAGAAGAACTACGCTATGCCCCGTATGGCAAGGCGTTTCTCCTCATGCACGCGATCCTTCCTGATGGATGATGGCGATCGCTGTGCTAATCTTTGCGGACATACTGGCGGATACGTTGAGCCGTCTCTTCTGCCCGAACTTGTGCGGTTGCCTGCTTGCCACTTTCGGGTTTCCAGTTGTACTCGCGGCTGAAATAGTGCTGAATTGCAACCTGTCTGTTGGAAGTCAACACTAAAACGATCTGATAGTTGACATCGTAGAATTTGTCACCATCACCATCTTCTTTTGGAACTAGTCTTCTACTAGGAGTCAGCTGAACCCGAACATCAACAAAATCCCTCAGCGTGTAGGTCTTGACCGTATTACTGTCCTGGGAAATGATACAGTGGGCTGACCGATCGAAGACCCAAACTTTAGATGATTGCACGTTCGCTTTCAACCACTGTGCGGTCATTTTTGCGTATGGGTTTGGAGCTACATATTTGTCAATCCAGGTTTGCCCAAATCCAAGTGCCAATTGCCAGGGACAGTAAACTCTACGACTGACCTCATCTGCTATTGGCTGCACTTGTTGCCACTCTGCTCCCTCCCAGGGAGACTTTACAGATGGGTGAGCCTGCCCACACAGACACAGTAACTCGCCCGATCGCATTTCGACAAAGAGCCGTACCTTTGCCCAAGGGTCTACATCTAAAACAACCCGATGAATATCTGAAAAATCATAATGTTCCTGGCGTTGTCTCCACAGACTCCCATATTGGTAAGTCAGTCGATTCTGGGTTTGGTCAATGCAATAAGACTCGATTAATTTAGAGCGGATACTCAAAAGACTGACATACAGCGCGTTGATTCCCACAAGGAAGAACATACCAGGGAGTAACCCAGACCACTGCAACCAGTCCACCTGTGCAATGCTTAAGCGATTTGCTGTAGGGTCTTTTAGGAAGGTGTTGATGCGATCAACACTCTCCTGTGTATTATCCAACCCAGAAGTTTTATATTCCCTTAAAGGAACTTCACCTTCACTGGTTTGTAACAGAACTTGGTAAAATACCCCATCATCTATATTTGTTGTCAACTCCACAGCCTGCAAATTACGAATGGGTGTGTTCTGCCACACCCCCAACCCCAACCAGCCCGGTTTGCTTAACTGACACGTAACCTGCGTCGGTTCTATCCGTTGGCAGTTCAATTTTGCAGGCCCGGTCCAGAGAAGGAATCCAACTCCTATCCCGGTCACGAGAATTTCTCGGAACACACGACCGAAGGACACGTAATTCTGGCGGAGAACTAATTTATTTGGAGACTGTTCAGCAATTTGCGTCATAGCAACTTTGAAGCAAGGATTGAAAACAAGAAATGTTGATGTTTCAGCTTTAGCAACCGAAGACGACTTCCTACAAGAACCTAACAAATTGGTTTTGCCATGCTGGGGCTATCAGCATTGCTACAGGCATCAGAGCTTCTGTTTAATTTAATACGCTTCGCTGGTGCTATATATTTGTTCTTAGGAGTACAAATGTTGATGAGCAAGCAGCAGGTTCAGTCATCGAAAACGGTTACTCCGATTGTTTACCGAAGACTTTTCTGGACTGGATTGGTCACCAGTATCACTAATCCAAAGGGAATTTTATTCTTCTTTGCATTCCTGCCAGAGCTTGTTGTTACCACTACAGGTCCCGTACCATTGCAAATGTTTGTCGTAGGGTTGACATTCAGGTTCTCAGGAGAAAATTAGTTGCTCAACTCAGGCGTCCAGCGTTAGCCATGTCCTTGGCCTAATTGTGGAGATGCAATCTGCGCTTCGCAGCAGCGCTTCGCTATCGCATGTGACAGTTGTGTAAGTCCTGAAATTATTTGTTGTGCCAAAGAGCTATTTAATCAAGCCGCCTATTTTAAATTTTGAGTTATGCAACCACCGGCAATTTTACGCTTACAGAATGTAACGAAGCAGTTTAGCCAAAATACAGTTCCGGCTGTTGAAGATGTAACGTTGACTTTGCAGCCAGGGGATTTGTTAGGATTGCTGGGGCCATCTGGCTGCGGTAAAACTACACTGTTGCGGCTGATTGCAGGTTTTGAACGACCTTACCGCGGAAGCGTGGAGATTGCGGGGCGAACGGTTGCTGATTCCCATTGTTGGGTGCCGCCAGAGCATCGGGACGTGGGAATTGTCTTTCAAGACTATGCTCTGTTTCCTCATCTGAGTGTGGCGGAGAATGTTGCTTTTGGGTTGCAACAGTTGAGTAAACAGCAGGTCAAGGAACGCACGCAAGATGCGATCGCGCTTGTCGGTCTGCAAGGATTAGAAAAGCGTTATCCTCACGAACTCTCTGGCGGTCAGCAGCAACGGGTTGCCCTCGCCCGTGCCTTAGCACCGCGACCAAAGCTGGTTCTCCTCGATGAACCTCTGAGCAATCTCGATATCCAAGTACGTTTGAGGTTGCGCGAAGAAGTGCGAGAGATTCTCAAGGCAATTGGCACTTCAGCAATTTTTGTCACCCACGACCAGGAAGAAGCACTTGCCATCTCTGATTGGGTGGGTGTTATGCGTCAAGGACATTTAGAGCAATTGGGCACGCCGGAAGATATCTACACCCACCCCGCCTCGCGGTTTGTTGCCGAATTTGTCACTCAAGCCAACTTCCTTCCCGCCCAACGCCAAGGTCATCTGTGGGAAACAGAAGTCGGTTGTTTTGATGTCGCCCTTAACGGACGGCAAGACCCCATTTCTAGCCTCACCGGCGAACTCATGATTCGCCAGGAAGACTTGATCTTACAGCCATTTCCTGATGCACCTGTTGTCATCCGAACCCGACGGTTTTTAGGACGCGAGTACCGATATTGCCTCCAAACTCCCTCTGGTAAAGAACTCCACGCTCGCACGATGACTGATACCGCCTTGCCGGTAGGAACGCGAGTGCAGCTATCGATTGCCGGTGATAGCGTTCGAGTTTTCCCCAACTAAAACTCTCGATAAATTAGGGAAATTGCTCATAGCCCCCTTTTTAAGGGGGTTGGGGGATCTCCAAATCCGACCCGGCGAACTGGGCTTGGTCGGGGCTTTTTGATTGCCATGCCCCTACAGATGTATCGCACTCAACAGCGACGCAAGCGAGTGAGTAGCAGCACAATTTCGTCCATCGCCTGCCGTATCGTTGGGGCAGATTGGTCCGATTGATTGACGAGAATGCTAAAAACGATCGTTTGATACTCTGGGTGATTCATATACCCAGATAAGGAAACCGTTCCACTCATCGTTCCTGTCTTCGCTTGCACAATGCCTTGGGCTGGGGTATTTTGAAAGCGACTTTTTAGGGTGCCACTGACACCGGCAACCGGGAGAGAGGCGCGGTAAATTGCGGCTTCTTTGGTTTGCGCGATCGCTTCTAGCGTTTGTACCAGTGCTTTTGGACTCACTAAGTTATGACGAGACAACCCGGAACCATCAGCCATCACGTAACTATTAGGATCGACGCCTAATTCCGTTAAAGTCTGCTTGACAGCAGCCAATCCCATTGCCGCAGAATTCTCTGAAGGTGGGGTTTCCTCGCCTTTGCTGGTGGCACCCAGAGTTTGCAATAAAGCTTCTGCGTAGAGATTATTGCTATTCTGGTTCGTTTCCACCAACAGAGTTTCTAACGGCGGCGACTCCACAGCAGCTAATTCCCGTTCCTCCCGGCTTTCCTTGCCAGATCCCACCTGCGACTGTGCGACAGGAATCCCCGCAATTACTAAAGCCCGCCGGAAGTGCTGCAAAAAATACTGGGCGGGGTCGAGAACTGCCACACCCAAGGATGCAGGTTCGGCACCCGCAGGCAACTGACCTTTAATCTGTAATACGGGTTTCCCCAGTACAGCGCTAACGGCGATCGCTGCCGGTGATTTCGCTTCCGCTGTCACCGTATTATTTTCCAGTCGCCATTGCGCGATCGCAATTGGATCGATCCAAGCGGTTTGTAGCGGTTGCCCAGGCGATCGCGGTGATAGGGTTAGCACAGTGGCATTTTGATTCAAAATCAAACTATTAACGGGTGCCGCATAAGCTGCCCGAAGGTCTCCCCATTCCCAACTGGGATTTACTGCCTGCCCTTGAAAGTAATCATCCTCGACAATGAGCTGCTGCACCTGACGAATTCCCTGGCGCTTTAGCTGTTGTGCCAAGCCTCTTATCTGGGTATCGCTAAAACTGGGGTCGCCTCGTCCGACAACGCGCAATTCTCCCCCGTTTGTGCCATAAACTGAGGTGCGAATCCGAAACTGAGAACCTAATTTGTTTAAAACCGCTGCTGTTGTCAACAGCTTTGTATTCGATGCGGGGATAAAGTAACGGTCTGGTTCGCGGCTGTAGAGGGTGCGTTCTGGAAATTTTGAATTTGTCGATAATGGTTCTATTAAAATTCCCCAACGAGTACGAGAAAATTCCGGGCGGTTGGTGACAGCTTCAATCGCGTTTCCTAGTTGGGCAGGACAAACCAACGCAGGGGATTGAGGTTTTTCTGCTTGAGAAACCTGCTTTGAATTTATCGAAGGATCCGGAGAAACAGCGGGATTATTTGCCCTCGCCGCTTCCTGCCAGGCTAGCAATTGTGTGTTTAGGAGCAACAGGAAACTCAGGCATTTACTGATTTTAGTAATTTTTAGGAATAAGTAGGGCCGCGGGAAAAACCTAAAAATAGATAAACTTGTTTTTTTGGAACTACAGATTTTTTTATGCTGGGATAAGCTGATACTTTCTTTTGACAACCTACTTACCATTCAGATTTTTCCGAATAAAACTGATTTGTTAGTGAAAATATTACCTTAGATAGGTGCAAAAGCACAACTTGGTTTAGCAATAAAAATATTTCTAATGGTAGAGCTTATTGAGTCTTGAAAAGTGAATAAAATACAGAATAATCATAGCTTTTTTTGTATTTACAACCGAAAAAAATAGGTACTTATAATCATGGCACTTCAAGAGCGCGATTTTGAGAAAAGCAATCGCCATACAGAGGGACCCCGTCGGAACAACGGAAGTAAATATTTTTTGGTTGCTCTATTAAGCGCACTTTCGACATTGGGTTTAGTTGCTGCTGGTTGGTGGCTGTATCAGCGAATGCAACAAGAAAATGCGATCGCTCCCGCAGAAGTTCCAGTGACGACTGCTAGCCCAATCGTCAGCCCAACCATTAGCCCCACCATCGCCCCAACTGCTCCAGTCGCCCCAGCACCCAGCCTTGGCATTCAACCCGGTCAATTTGTTCAGCCTGCTTTAAGCAACAAAGGGCAGGTAGAATTAATCGCTGTCCGCAGAATTCTCGGTGCGCCCGATGAAGTCAGCGTGGATATGCGAATTAATCGTCTTGCAGACGATGTGGTGGGAGGAGACCTGATTAATGCCGGTGGGACAACCGCCCGGAATCCGATTACCAGCGAAACTTATCAAGCACTCGATCCCTTAAAGCGTTCATCAGGAACGGTTTCTTTATATCAGATGCGCCGGGGGCAACCGCAAGAAGGCTATGTCGTGCTAAAAGTCCCCGCAGGTGTTAGTACCCTCGATATCTATGTCGATCAAACGCAGGCGTTTAAAAATGTGCCGATTGCGGATGCGAACACCAGCCCAGTGGGTGGAACCGCCCCCGCTTCCCCAGTACCCACCATCGCGCCATCGCCCCAAGCTCAAGCACCCGCGACTACTGCGCCAGCTGCGCCAGCGCCCAGCGCTGACATTCAACCCGGTCAATTTGTACAGCCTGCCTTGGGCACCAAAGGACAAGTAGAGTTGCTGTCTGTGAAGCGAATTCAAGATCCCGAATCCAGAAACCGCGACGTGGTAAACGTGCAGATGCGCGTCCGGCGTCTGTCAGCGGATCGAGTGGTTGGAGGTGACATCATTACTGTGGGCGGAACCACTGGACGGAATCCAGAGACGAGCGAAACCTACAAAGCCGTTGACTTGATTAATCGCTCGACGGGAAGCGTTTCTTTGTTCCAGCTGCGCCCACAAGCCTCGGCAGATGCCTATGTCTGGCTGAGGGTGCCAGAAAACGTCAATTCTATTGACCTCTACGTGCCGGAGGTACAGGCATTTAAGAATGTGCCCATTTCTAAATAGGAGGGAATCGGTAATGGATCGTGGAGATTTGTCAGTCATTATTCGTCCATAATCATGAGTCTTTAGTCATTTCTTCTGAGTTCGTTGCTTCTGACTCACGATCCATTACCCCTTACCAAAACGTATGAGCAATTTTTTATCTGGCATCGCAGTTGTACTTTCAATTTTGGCGATTATTGGCAGTGGCTTCAGTGCCTATCAAGTTTTTGAACTGCGGGAGGAACTCAACGCGATCGCTAATTTAAAAAGCGGTTCGACGCCTATCGGAGAGCCAACATCTAGCCCAACACCAGATGCAGACAGCACTCCCACCGTCAGCCCTACTAGCGCCGCCTCTCCAGTGCTTACTCCGACTAACGCCACCAACACCAACGCCAAAATTCAACCAGGGCAGTTTGTGCAACCGGCTTTTAACAGCAAGGCACAAGTAGAATTACTCTCGGTAAGGCGCGTTGCCGATCCAGAAACGGGATCTCGGAATGTCGTAAATATGCAGTTTCGGATTCGACGGGTTGCAAGTCCGACCGATCCAGATATAGATGTTTTAAACCCATCTGCAATAACTGCCCGCAATCCGAATACAAACGAGACTTACAAGGCGGTTTCTCCTAAACGTGCGACTCCTTCAGTGGATTTTGGCAGCATTGGACAAGGTGCCTCAGCCGATGCCTATGTTTGGCTACAAGTTCCGCAGGGAATCAATACGTTAGACATTTATATTCCCAATACCCAGCCATTTAAAGGCGTGCCGGTTTCTAATTAATTTAGCGAGGGTAAATGCAAAGTTCGGATAACATGGCTCGTTAAACAGCGAGATTGTAGAGACGCAATTCATCGCGTCTCTACGCAGCGAAAATTCTCGCGTTTTTTTACGAACAAAACTGGATTGAGTCCTATTGAATTTGTCAAATATTTTTTTAACAAACCGCTTTGGCGAGCTAAATTTTTGAAACCAAACGAAGACTAAGGATAAAACAATGATGATAAGCAATCTGCCTAACCGGACAAACGCGCATTCCACTTCTACAAAATCACCACCCCAATTGGGGTTGGTGTGCATCACAACGTCTGACAAAGTGCGTTACCGCGCCCTCACTCGCAAACGACTATTGCAACTAGAAACAGCGGAACAGCAGCAAGTGCTGCGGGAGCTGTATACCGACAATTTGCAACGCCTAAATAATGCGCTGGATTTCTGCGTAGAAAATAATCTCCGGCTTTATCGACTTCCCTCAGGGATATTTCCTTTTGCCGATACTGATTTGGGTGAGGCGATGCTAGAGGAATTTACGGAACAGGTGCGAGCAACAGGCGATCGCGCAACGGTTCTTGGTATCCGATTAGTCGTACACCCGGATCAGTTCGTTGTCCTCAGTTCAGATACACCCTCTGTGATTGAGAACAGTATCAAGATTCTCCAGATGCACGCCCGGAATATGGATTTATTGGGGCAACCCCGATCGCCTTGGGCGATGATGGAGATACATGGTGGTAAGGGCGATCGCGCTGAGCGGCTGATCCAAGTCATCCGCGATTTACCCGATGAAATTCGCTCAAGATTAGCCCTAGAAAACGACGAATACGCCTATAGCGCAGCCGAAATTCTCGCTGTTTGCCAGGAAGCTGGCGTGCCAATGGTCTTTGACGCCCATCACCACGTTATTCACGAAAAGCTGGACAGCTACGAACACCCCAGCATCGCTCAGATGAAAGCAGCAGCACGGACGACTTGGCCCGTACCTGAATGGCAGCTAGTTCATATCTCCAACGGGCGGGAATCCTTTGGCGATCCGCATCATAGCGATTTTATCACCGTGATGCCCAGTGCCTACTGCAACGTTCCCTGGATTGAGATAGAAGCGAAACTGAAGGAAGAAGCGATCGCGAAACTGCGAGAAGAATGGTCGCCTGTCTTTGGCACCGCACCCCCACCCAAACCGCTAGAAGAGAAGCCACAGGACAAGGTTACTAAACCGAAAACTCAGCAAAAAAAACGGACTTCTAAGAAAGCTGAACAACCCAAGGACAAAGTTTTGAGTTCAAACTTGGACGGCGACTAATATTTCTTTGCAAACCTTGGCGTTGTCCTTGGCGTACCTTTGCGTTGAATATTGCAACTTAATTTGGTAGTCCTAAACAGGTAATGATGCGTTGTAGTAATGCACAAAATACCAAATTGCCCAGAAGTGTTGAGCTATCTTTCAACACTTCTGCCAGTTTTTAAGAAAATTTGTCCTGTCACTCATCTTTATAATTATCGCAACAGATATAGAAAAAAGATTATGGAACACGCCAAATAAGGATTTTAGCCAGGTTCAATCAAGTTGAACCATCAAGTTGAAATAGATGTCTTGCAAACTGTTATTTAGCTGACATAATTTTAGAATTTATAATTATAGGATTGACTCAAAACTTACAATCAAGTTTATTAATCTTAGAGTATTTTGTTGCTTGTTTTATGATATAGAAATCGCAGCGGTACCGATAATCAAGGGCATCTGATACCACTTGACACGCACTACCAGAGGCAAAGGCTGATATGGGATTTGAGAGAACGCATTCATTCCAAAAGCAGAAGTCTTACATACCACAGCCGACGATTCAGTTTAGAAGTCGCCCGTTTGCGGCTCCCATACAGATGAAGCCGAAGGAGCAACAGACACCAGAAGAGTTAGCGAATCAAGCTTTTAATCAGAACAAGTTTGAAGCTTTTGGACTTCAGCTCAAGGAAGAGCGTGGCACCATCACCCCTGTCGAGCAGGAACAGTTAGGTCTGTTGCAAGCGAAAATGAATGATTACTGGGAGCAGAACCAGGAAAGGGCATCGCGAAGCGGATTTGACTTTTCTAAGGTTGCGGTTACTTTGCCTGGGGAACAAGCTGCCCCACAAATCCAGCCTATGGGTCGGCTAGGGACACCTGGAGTGCAACTGGGGGGAAAGCGATCGCCCTTGAACTCTTCGCAACAGTTGTCAGAACCACCAATACAGGCAAAGTTGACCATTGGGGAGCCAGGAAATAAGTATGAGCAGGAAGCGGATCGTGTTGCGGCTCAAGTAATCAATCGCTTAAATTCTCCAACAACCTTGCAACCTTCACTGGGAAAAACTGTACAGCAAAATAGGGGAACTATTCAGCGCCAGTTACAACTACAGCACGAAGGAAAGTTAGTTACTCATGTGAATCATAGCCCTACACTCCAGCGTGCGAAAACAGTAGCAAATGATGTAGCTGGTGTAGCCCGGAATGAGCTTTTTGGGGACGAGACTGCTCGTCGTAATACCTCGGGTGGTGGATTTATTGATCCCAACGTTATCGCTACGCAAGTGGTCTCAATTCAAAGCACCAATGGAAATACTCTTACAGGAAAACTCTATACCCCCGTTGCTGGTGGAGCAAACACAACAGTTCTGACTTTATCGGGAAGTGATGGTTCAGCAGAGAAATATATGACAAAGATTGCTCGTGAGTATGTCCCTACTGGGGCACAAGTTTTAGCTATAAACTATCGAGGGTTTGGAGGCAGTTACAAGACCGTCAATGGACCCGGTAACGGCGGGGGCGATCCAAGCGAAGCCGGACTCTATGAAGATGCCGAAGCCATGTATGACTATGTGAGAAATACATTGAATGTCCAATCAACTGACATCATTGTTCATGGCTATTCTTTAGGAGGTCCAGTAGCCGCTACTTTAGTGAAGCGAGTTATGAAGAGTCGGGGCGAAAACGTAAAAGCTTTGATTTTAGACCGGGCAATGCCAAGCACCTACAAAGCAGCGCAAGCGCATGGTAGCAATAAAGTAGAGGCACGTATTGGTCAAGCTTTAGCAGGCAGCATGGATACGAAAGCAAAACTTAAAAAAATATTGAATCTGCCAGGAGGAGCCAATTTACCTGTACTCTTTACAAGCGGTGGAAGAGCAGACCTATTGTCTGCGGAAGATCGGGCACTTGCAGCTTGGGCAGGGCAAAATAATAAGTTTGGCAACAATGCGACCTCTCTTGTAGATCGGAATGCTGGTCACGAAGATCATCAGCTAATTATGAATATGCTAATTCCTGAATTACAAGTGCAAGGGTTAATCTAGAGGTCGATGTCAAACAAAATTTCATGTATTGAAATAAATTCTCAATAAAAAACGTGGTACAAAAGAAAGAATTTCTGCAATTTTCTAACGGAATCTAATGTGAAATTCTCTTTTTAGGTTCAATAACGCAATTGATAGTTATCTAAATCCCTGTACATCGGCAACTGTCCATTAAGCATTCCTATCCACCAGGACTCAAGAATCGCTGAAATTGTCCTGTTTATTGCATCTCATGAGTGATACTCACAACTAACCTCTAAAACATCAATCAACACTGCCATGCTCAACCTGTCCCCCAAATTTTCAGTGGCGATCGCTATTGTCACTCTTGGTTCTGCTGCGATCGCAACCAGTCAAGCCCAAGCGTCTATCGTTACCTATGACTTCACGGTTAATGTGACTCAAGGGTCATTAGCCGGACAATCATATAGTGGAACGCTTAGCTACGATGATTCAACCTTAAAAGGCACTGGAGTTGAAAAATTGGGCGTTGCTCAGGGCTTAAGAGTTTGCATGAATTATTTCGGACGCAATTACTCAGAAACGAGCGATCGCGACTATCCAAAATTTCCAACGCTTGTGTTTAAAAACGGCGATATCAACCATCTAGACTTTTGGATACAGCCGCAAAAGCGTGTTGTCTGGTGGAACTTACCTGGATGGGAAGTCAATTTATCAAAGAGACAAGCTGGTGCTGACGTTCCAAATTGCGCTAAGTCTAATCCCTAATTATTACGCCATTTGTCATGAGTCATTAATCCGTAGCAAGGGCTAATGACTCACGAATCAATTACCCAAATAGCTATTTGCTATCGCCTTGACCTGTTACTTTCTCAACCAGTTCTTTGGCTCCTTCAACTAAGCCATTCTCTGCCTGTGGCCCTTTGTTTGCTTTTACACTTTCGTTGTAAATCTCATCCTGCTTATCTGGATTCCGAGCTTGTTCTGCGGCTTCTTCGTAAGCTTCTTCTCGAAAACTAGCGTCTTCAGTAGGGTCTGAAGTACGGTTAATATTTGCACTTGAGCTTGTCGCTGCATAAGCAGGCTGATTTTCAAAAATGAATAAATTGGAGAGGCTAAGCAAACTCACCGTAACCAGAATCAAAATACTGTTGCGAAATGCTTGCCCTAATGCTGAAAAAATGCGCTGCATTATTTAATTCTCCTTGTTGTTGTATTTCGTAGAATCTGGCAATACGCGAGAATCGCTGACCATCAAGGTCATTTATAGAACCAGTGGTCAATTGATTAGACCAGAGAGATTCTACGGGTATGGCGATCGCGCACCCTTCTGCCGCAAGATATATTCAAGGAGTCAAAATAATTAAAGATTGTTACAAGTCATAGGTCATGGGTCAGTAACAAAGAATGCATGACCCATAACGATGGACTGGTGACTAATGACTTAATTAGCCTTAGGCAAGGGATTTTTTATTCGGATACTGCAGACTCAAACAATTGCCCAAAGGCATCTAGGATCTGCTTAGGGATGGCTCGCGGACGCATTGCGGCAAGATCCACCCACACCCACAACGCCTCTGCTGTGACTAATAGAGGAGCTTCTTCCTGTTTGCGGATTTCATAGCGGCGGATAGCACGGGTTCCTTGAATTAGGTGCAGCCAGGTGGTGATTTCTAAGCGATCGCCTGCAACAGCAGAACGCAGATAGTCTATCTCGATCCGCCGCATTACAAAGCCGCCGCCGAGTTCCTGGTAGACTTTCTGGTTAAAGCCGAGATGTTCATCGTGTTCGACTGCTGCATGTTCTAGGTAATGCTGATAGACTGCATTGTTAACGTGCCCCAAGGAGTCCATCTCGTGGTATCGCACGCGCAGTCGGCTTATGAACTTTTGCATCCGTTAATCAGAATATTTTTTCCAACTTTCAGGCTAGCCCATCGTTTTACAGAATAAAAGCTCCTTTTGCATCCCTAAAGCTATGTGCCAAAACCGATACCGCTAGTCCCATCTTTTAAGCCACTTTGTTGATTCTTGTGTTCGTTTGTATGTTCATTTTTCGGTTCATTGTCAATATCACTTTCATCGCGCGGCTGCAACAATGCCAGGTGAAAGGCTTGTCGTGTTTGGGAATTTAAGTAACGCTCTTGTAGGGGTTGCCACTCTTGCCACGCTTCGTAAACAGTTTGATCTAGCTGTTCAGTCAGTGTTGGCAGTTGGTGTTTGAGTTTGGAGTGCAAGACCTCACTCAGCACATCTACTAAAACAACGCAGTCTTGAATTTTCCCCAGAGTTTCTTGAACTGACTTTACGTCTTGCAGATAACCTGCATAAGCAGGGCCATAGAAGTCAGAAAATAGTTCCATTTGGTAGCGCACGCGCTTGGCTTCTTTCCGCAAGCTGTGGAGAACTTCTCCCTCATCTGCTAAAAGTCGCGATACAGCTGATTGTTTTAGTTCTTTACCTTCAATCTGTCCAGCTTTAAATTCAATTCCTAGCAACCAACCTGGATGGAGCAATAACTGACTTATCTCTGGCAACAGTAAATCTGGCAGAACCGGCTCTACCGGCATCTGAGCAATTTCTTGATAAGTCGGATGCTTCAACCACCCTTGCAACGATTGCTTGAGTTTGTTGTATTGCTGATGCTCCAGGGTATCCCGGACTTGTTCTAGCGCGTGCTGGCGTTGTTTATCCAGAGCATTCATCGCCTCTTTTAAAGATTTCTGTTCTTTAGAGGGTAAATTCGGATGGTAACGATTTTTTAGGGCGTCCTGAAGCACGTCTAAATCCCGCAAACCGCCAAGACGATGACCAATTTTGCCAATCTTGTTTTCTTGGGCTGACTTGGGAAGATCCAGCGCGGGTGCAAAACCTTTTACCGCCGAACGTAGGCGACGAATTCCCACGCGCATCTGGTGTAACGCTTCTGGATCTTTGTCTTTGATAACGTCAGATTCGTGCTTAATCGTTTTTTGAAAGTGTTTTTCAATCGCTAGGTATGCCCAGTCTCCTAAAGTCTTGGCTTTTTCTTGAGTATGCTTTTTCATGACAATATTGGCTCTAAACGCGATGGATTGGATTAGTTAATAGCAGGACAGGGTTGAGTTGAACGGTTAAAGTACCACATTTCCACCCAGGTTTTGGTATTGGAGTCTATTGCATCCAGGGAGTATTTGTGATATGACCCGGATAGGAAACCCACAAGTCGTATCGGGTTACGGCTTCGCCAGTCTGTAGGTTTTTGAGGAACGGCTTGCCAGTCCAGATTTGGCAGCTACAGAGGTTTTTTACTTCCTGAATCTCAAAAAATTCAGCTTCGGCGGGTTGCAGTCGAAAAAACTCAATATGCCAATGAGCGGGTTCAACGGCAACATGAGTAGTAGAGGAAGTCTTTTCAGTTAGCTGGGAATTTCGGTTATCAAGCTCAATGGCGCTGGGGAGAAAATCGATATCCAGTACATAAGATTCAAACCCGTGCTGTCGGGCAAATTCTATGATTTGCTGCCAATCATAGATGGGTTTTTGCTCTCCCTGCTGGGGAGTATCGTCTCCAAAGCAGTAACCGCCAAACAGCCAAACCAGTTTTGACAGGATCGCTTCTACACGCAGGCGATCGCTTCTTAAAAGTTCTATATCTTCCGGTAGCAAGATGCGCCCCGGAACACACCACCAATATTCCCAGAAAGTATTCGCATCTAACGAAACTATCCGCTTGACGACTCCCGGAATGCGATCGCGTTGTTGGATCTGACGAATTTTTTCCTTAGATGCGCTTTGTCCCGAAATCGGCAAATCTCGATTTGCTGCTAGGGGATGTTCGGGCGCGGTCGTCATTTCTTGGGGGAAGAAGGAGTCGAGGTTCAGCACGGATATTCTCTCACTACACCTAATGCAGTGTTCCATTCTAGATCCTAGAATAGGCTCTTGGATCTAGAGATTTGTATACCTTTGGTTGAATAAGTTTAAGCTTCATCGGCTCTCTTTCGAGATAGATGGAAATCACGCTAGCCTTAAAAATAGAATGGTTAGTGTAGCGGTACGCTCCTTGCAGACTGAAGACTAAAGAATAGACATTAATAACTTCCATCAATTAGGAATGTGGCGTTTCAGACCACTTAACCTAGAGAATGTCTGGAAAGTTATAATCGAGATGCTTAAACGGCAAAGCGAATTTAGCCTTAACTTGAACAATACAGAAACCCATTATTCGCAAAGTTTCAATGGGTAGTGCACAAGCTAAACTGACTTTACAAATACTTACGGCTACCTACTTATATGAATCGGGTAGAATTGTATAAGGATAAGATGAAGGGATAAGCGTGTGTTAGAAATTCTCCTCATTTTTGTTGTTAGTCTAATACCAGGGCTGCTTTCAGTGTGGCACGTTCGCAGGATAGAAGCACAAAACATGGCGGGTTTGCAAGCAGCGATGCGGAGGATAGAAGCTCGGCAACTGCAAAGAATGCAAATGCCTTCAGATCAACATTACATTGAAGGCGTGGGTTATTTAATTGGGGATATTACTTGTCAGTTTAATGCTCATTCTGCTTATATCCGTTGTGCAGTAAACCCCTTTGGGCCTTGCCAAGAATGTTCTCATTATCAATCTAGAGAATACAATTAAGTTAAATCAATAAAAACATGAATCTGTCTGAGCTGGGAATGGACACTAGAAAAATATTAGTAAAATTTAGCTAAATTACCCTTATCAGCTTTTAGAAATTTAGATTATTTGTATCAACTTACTGAGCAGCTCGACAAGATAAAAAATTCAACCCTAAGAAAATAGCAGCAATTGTTCCAGAAACGCAAATTTTCCCCTGGGCAATTGTTTCTATAACTTCTGAAACAGGAATCAAGACAACTTCAATATCTTCGGTAACATCTAGCCTTTGTTGACTAGCTAAATGAACATTTTCAGCTAAAAACAAATGGATATTATTTGTATCTTTTGGCGGATTATCATATAAAGTTGCCAATTGAATGAGTTGCTCGGCAACATATCCCGTTTCTTCTTCTAATTCTCTGGCGGCGGCTACAACACTATCCTCTTCCTCTGGATGAAAAGCACCCGCAGGGAGTTCTAATAAAATTGCTCCGACGGCATGACGATATTGCCGCACAAAAACAATTTCTTTTTGCTGAGTGATTGGTAAAATAACAGCAATATCAGGTCGAATATTTACAAAAAAGTCATCAACGATTTGCCCGTTGGGTAATTCGACTTCATCTTGCCTAACTTTACACCATTGATTATTTATCACCATTTTAGAATTTAAAATTTTCCACTTGCTAAGGTTTTTCATAAACTAATCCAAAGTAGATTCAAAAATCATAAAGCATACAACAATGCAGATTAGCGTAGAAACCTTCACGGTAAACAAGCGATTTCCTTTAACCATCAGTCGCGGGACAACAGCGCAAACCATGAATGTGTGGGTACGCGCGATCGCAGAGGGGATTGAAGGCTGGGGGGAAGCTTCGCCTTTTTCCATTGGAGTCGGACAACCGCGACAAACCACAGAGATTCTCTTGGAGGCATTGCAAGGCATCGCGCCGCTGTTGGAGGCATATAGCCCTTGGGAAAAGCAGAAAATTGAGGAAGTATTGCAAGCAGCGCAAATCCCTTCTGCGGCGTGGGCGGCAATTGATATGGCGTTGCACGATTGGCAGGGAAAGCGGCTAGGATTACCGTTGTGGCGTCTGTGGGGGTTGGATCGAGATCGGATTGTTCCCATCTCTGTGACGATTGGGATTAATTCCCCATCGGGTGCTTTACAGCGATTGCGCGACTGGCGGCAGGTGACAGGGGCAAATGTTTTGAAGGTGAAGTTGGGTAGTTCTGAGGGAATTGAAGCGGATCAAGCGATGCTGATGGCGATTCGGGAGACAGCACCGGATGCTCAGCTAAGCGTCGATGCCAATGGAGGTTGGAATCTGGAAGACGCTGTGATGATGTGCAGTTGGCTGGCAAAGATGGGTGTTAAGTATGTGGAACAGCCGCTGGGACGAGAAGCAGAAGTCGGGATAATGGGGGAATCGTCGTTTAAGGAATTGTACACGCGATCGCCTCTACCCATTTTTGTAGATGAAAGTTGCTTTACTCGCAAGGATATCCCGCAACTGGCAGACCGCGTTCATGGCGTTAACATCAAACTAATGAAGTGTGGCGGCTTAACGGAAGCGATTCGCATGGTACATACAGCGAAAGCTTGTGGATTGCAGGTAATGTTCGGTTGCTATTCTGACAGCGCCATCTCGAATACGGCGGCGGCACAACTCTCCCCCCTAGCGGATTATCTAGATTTAGATAGTCATCTGAATCTCATCGACGATCCTTTTAGCGGCGCATCCATACAAGATGGGCGATTGCTACCCAACGATTTACCCGGATTGGGAGTTATCAGAAGGACGGAGAATATTAGCGAAGCAGCGCCTTAGTGCCGAATAGATTTCTGTTCCCTATTTTCTAAAAAGCTGTGCATTTGACATCTAAACATCGAGTCGCAATTCTGCTGCATGAAGGGATTCGCGGCATCCACGGCAAAACCGGACTGGCGCTATTGCGCTACAGTGAAGCGCTAGTGGTGGCAGTCATCGATCGCCAGTGTGCGGGAGAGTCGTTGCGGGAATTGACAGGTATCCCCCGCGAGGTTCCGATTGTCGCTTCTCTGGAAGAGGCGCTAGCTTATACACCCGATATCCTAGCGATTGGGATTGCACCGCCTGGGGGTGCCCTGCCAGCCGAATGGTGGCAGGAAGTAAAACAAGGGATAGCAGCGGGGTTGTCCGTCGTCAATGGACTGCATACTCCAATGGCGTCCCATCCGGAGATCCAGACATTGTTGAAAGATGGGCAGTGGATTTGGGATGTGCGTCAGGAACCCGCAGGATTAAAGATAGGAAGCGGACAAGCGCGATCGCTCCCTTGCAAACGGGTTCTCGCAGTCGGCACGGATATGGCAATTGGCAAAATGTCAACCTGTTTGGAACTCAATAAAGCCGCATTGCAGCGCGGTTTGCGTTCCAAGTTCCTAGCTACAGGTCAAGCTGGTTTAATGATAGCGGGGGATGGTATACCGCTGGATGCCGTGCGGGTTGACTTTGCTGCGGGTGCTATCGAACAAATGGTGATGCTGTTTGGCGAAGAGCATGAGATTCTGTTCGTTGAGGGGCAAGGTTCCCTGTTGCATCCTGGTTCAACCGCAACGCTGCCACTGATTCGCGGGACTCAGCCGACGCATCTGGTGCTGGTACATCGAGCGCAACAAGCAACCATTCGCAATCATCCCCACGTTCCGATTCCGCCGCTGCCAGAAGTCATACAGCTTTACGAGACACTGGCAGCCGCAGCTGGTGCATTTGCGCCAGTGCCCGTGGTCGCGATCGCTCTCAACACTGCCCATCTTGACGCCGACACTGCACAACGGGCGATCGAGCAGATACAGGCAGAAACAAAGCGTCCCTGCACCGATCCAGTCCGCTTTGGTGCTGACACGCTATTAGATGCCGTAATGTCTAATCCTTAATCTGGGGCTTCTGACTCTTCGCTGGTTTGACGGCTGCCGGTTTCGTAATTAGCAGCCAACCCTCCGCCTGATTAATCGCTTTTACCGGCTTTAAATTCAGCTGCTTAAAGGTGGGTTGGTCAAGTAAAAAATAAGGTTGAGCGTCACCTTTCCAACGTTGCTGGAGTTCGGCATCCGTTGCGGGGATGACTTGGCGATCGCTATAAAAATTCAGAGAAGGACGACCATGATCGTAGGATGTGTAGATTGGCTTATTGATGGGAGTTTTGCGCTTAATCATCGCGGCAACGGGTTTAACCGGATAGGCTTCTGCGAGTTCCCAATTCCAGTGCGGCGATGTCATGAGTAGCAGTAGCGTTACATACGTACCCCAAAATAGCAGGGGAATAAATTGCAGGTCTTTTTGATAAATCAAAACTGCCGTTATCAATAAAGTCAAAGCAGCCGATGCAAACACCAGTTGCAAATTCCAGTTCGGTTGGGGGCCAAACGCAGCAAAATAAAAACTACCGCTTAGCGCCGCTAAACCCATGACTGTCAAAAGCGGTACCCAAGAGCGGGGATAGGATTTCTTACTCGGCGCATTCCAAATTTCAGCAAGCTGGGCACCTCCCAATAAAGCCACTGCTGGGTAAATCGGCAGTACATACCAGGGAAGCTTTGTTCCCATCACCGAAATGGCTACTAGATAAACACTCATCCACACCAGTACCAGTTTTGCCCAGCTCATATTGCGATTTTCCCAAGCAAGGCGCAATCCTTGGGGCAATAAGAATAACCAGGGCCAACCGTACTTTAAGATTTCCAACAGATAGTACCAGGGGGGACCCGCGTGATTCTCGACGGGTGCCCAAATCCGCTGCAAGGATTGACTGAAGATGCCGGTGTTTACGAAAGCCTGCCCGTAGTGGAGAAATTGGGCACCATACCAAGCGGCAACTGGCACACTGCCCAAGAGCAAACCAATCCAGAAATAGAGGGAAGTTAACAGTCTGGGAGTATCCCAAGCTAAAAATACCAGGGCAATATTTAAAAGTAATAATCCCATCATGCCTTTAGTCAGGCAAATCAACCCAAACCCGATACCGGCACCGAGAGCGTAGCGCAAGTTTCGACGCGATCGCAACACGCACCACATCATCAACAGGAAAAAGCACAGCACTGCCCCATCCAGCATCGCCAGACGCCCATGACGCACAACGGGTAGTAGCGTTAAGTAAATCAAAGCCGAGAAAAGAGCTGGAAGGCGTCGCCGGAATAGTTCCCGTCCAATGCCATACAAAAGCGGCACACAAGCGGCACTCAGCAGCGCCCCAGGTAGGCGCGTTGTCCACTCATTTACACCGCCGATTGCGTAGGCACCGGCAATCAGCAGATGCATTAAAGGCGGTTTATTGAAATACTCCGTACCTCCCAACGTCGGATACAGCCATCTCAAAGAATCAAACTTTGCCTGCCAAATCTCACGAGCAACCTGGGCAACCGTTCCCTCATCCCAATCCCGTAAAGGCAGTACGCCCAGATTGATTCCAAATAGCAGGATAGCCGCTAGGAATAACCCTAAGACCCACAGCCTTTCCACCCATCTGTCAGCTCCTCTAATCTTCTTTTTTGAACGACCCCACGCAAAAGTTTGACGATCCATATTTAACAAAGCTCGTGGTATTTAGCGGCAATCCAACTTCATTCCCTGCGATTTATCTAACTCAATCATCTGACTAAAATCACAAGGTAAGTTTCCATGTCCTTATGAAGTTTGCATAACTCTATAGAATAAAGCCGGATTTTCTATCTTAAAGTGACCGAGGAAAACTCTCGCCATGCCTGCTCTAACTCTGTAGGACAATCTCAGAGTTGGACACACTCGCAGCGTTTAGACTCAGTTTTACAGCGGTTAGACGCTCGTTGCGTTCCGAATTATAAAATTTATACCAGTAGTGCGAGTCATACGGAAAGTTTTTTTAGTCATCTATCGGCACATTTAGCATCGCCACCATGCAAGTGTAACGCCGACTTACTCTGTTCGCGTAAGTGTTCCTAGCATATGTGTTGCGGCTTTGTGAAGAGCGAACCGACAGGTCGGCGCTAGGCTAACGCCTTGCTTCGCTGTTTTCATGCCTAAAGGGCTGTACGCGATCGCACTCCTCAACGATTCGTGAAGGCGAGATAACTGACTGCTGTGAGAAGCGGGGTATCTGAAGTGCTGGCTCACAGCTCAAATAGAATTGCGATCGCAACACTTTATCGTTAATCGCTAAAAGATAAAAACTAGCTCGATCTCCCAAGATGAATCCTGGCGGTTAATTTCAATCTGGCGAATAAATTCTCGAAAGTAGAATCGTCGCTCTGATTCTGACAAATCTAGCCAAAATTGTGAGATAGATACAGCCTGCGCGATCGCTTGTAAATCTACTGGTGGCAGACTCGCCATCCGCGATTGTAATTGAGAGATTTCTGTGCGTAGCTTGTAGGCGCGTAACTGGGCAGTTTCTGAATCTAGAATGCCATTCTCTGTAAGCGTCGGCAACTGAGCTAAGATATCTTGCTTAGCGGCAATTTCATGGGTAATCGTGCCCTTAATTCCATCCATATTGGGAACATTCACCGTCGCTACTGCGCGGGGTAAATCCTGGCAGATTCTCTCAATCGTTTGCTCTAATACTTCCTGATAAGAAATAGCCCGACATTTGGGCTGTTTAAAACACTTGGTTGGGCGCAGATAAAGATATTCTCCCGGTTTGCGGGAAGCGGTGACGCGGGTAATCGTCATTGGCGACTGGCACTCTCCACAAACCACTAATCCCGCTAGAGAACGATTTGCACTAGCGGTACGAGGAGGCAAACGGCGGTTACGGCGCAGCAAGCGGTCAATTTGCGCGGCTTCTTCCCTAGATACGATGGCAGCATGGGTATCAGAGAGAATCTCACCATTCTTATATGCAGTGTCACCCCGATAGACTGGGTTCGTTAGCCAGCGTTGTCCAGTAGAAGCGGAAATTTTCTTGGCGTATTTCTTTTCTAGATACCGCACCGCACCGCGTAAAGAACCATACAGCAGAAATTGTTCAAAAAAATCTTTGACGACTGGCGCGGCGCTGCGGTCTAGGATATAGCGGTCTTTACCTCGTCGGTAGCCATAAGGAGCTTTTCCAGGCGCTGGCGACGCTTTGAGCCGCCGCTGAGCGTGTCCTTGACGGATGCGATCGCTGCGCTGCCGACTCTGAATTTCTTGCAGGAGTTGGAGGGGTGTCTGATGATACGCGGCTGACTCAGTAGTAATCATTTGAATGCCGAGGGATTCGAGATCCAGGATGCGATCGCATACTTCTTCCACCGAGTCTCCCAGTTCCGCCAGTCGTCGGATTAATAAATAATTAGCGGGTTCTTCTTTACAATCTTCTAACAGCTGTCGTAGTTGTTGACGTTCCCCTAAATCTTGATAAACGCTATCTATTTCCCAACCCCACATCAAGGGATCGGGTGCAACTTCAAGCAACGGGTCAGTATAGGAATATGCAATGATTTTCATTGCACAATTATGTACCAAGCTGCCAGGAGCAGCCTGAAGAGTTTAATTTTAGCTTGTGTAGGTAGGCTTCGTTTCTGTAGCCCCACGCTTCTATCGTGCAGACAGGTCTTCGCAATTCGCAGGATGCTCCCAAAGTACCCTGATTAGGATTCATGATTGACAGCTCATTCACCTAACTCAATGATGTTGCCATCAGGATCTTGAGTAAACAGCGCAGCGCGACCAGAAGCGCTCATTTGTAGGGGGTAGTTGTGAGCCATAAGCTTCTCCTTAGCAGTGTCTAAGTTGGCGACCAAGAAGGCTAAATGCCGATTCTGACCTAATTTCTCAGAATTGACTAAATCTGATGGTATAGAGTCGGCAACAATCAGATGAATTTGAAACTCGCCGACTTGATACCATGCGCCGGGAAATTTCAGCACTCTATCCACCTTCGATAATCCCAACACGTTACCGTAAAATTGCTCGGCTCGTTCCAAGTCAGAAACGAGAATGGCTGCATGGAGACATTGAGTAATCTGCATTGCTAGTTATACTTTTGCCTGTAATCATACCATTTTTACCTGGAGGTAAACGAATTCCTTAGAACCAAAAAATAAGTAAGAGAAATCAAGCGATCGCTCGATTTCTCTTACTTAAAGAACTGTTTACTTAAAAACCATGACCGGAATCATCCTCTTCGCCTAAAGGGTATATAAACCTTCGGCTGTCATGCCAAATCGAACAACAGAAATTCCGTGCTATTTTTGGCTTCTATGGCTATCTGGTTTTCATCACTGATTGCAGCGCCATCTCCAGCAGCCAGTGGCTTACCATTCAAACTGATATCGCCTTTGATAACTTGCAGCCAAGCATGGCGGTTAGGGTTGATTTGATAATTAACCTGCTGTCCTGCATCGAGCAAACTTGCGTAGAGATTGGCATCTTGGTGGATAGTAACCGAACCATCCCGACCATTTTGAGAAGCAATTAAACGGAGATTCCCGTGCTTTTCTTCAGCCGAATACATTTTCTGCTCATATCTAGGTTTTAATCCCTTTTGATTTGGCGTAATCCAAATTTGTAGAAAATGCACTAAGTCAGTTTTAGAATGGTTATATTCGCTGTGCGTAACTCCTGTACCAGCGCTCATAACTTGCACTTCACCCGGAAGAATAATGGAGCTGGTTCCCATGCTATCTTTATGCTCCAAAGCACCTTCTAGTACGTAGGAAATAATTTCCATATCTCGATGAGAATGTGTCCCGAAGCCTTGGTTCGCTTGCACTCTATCTTCGTTAATTACGCGCAGAGTTTTAAATCCCATGTGCTGGGGATCGTAATAGTTGGCGAAAGAGAATGAGTGATAGGAATTGAGCCAGCCATGATCGGCATGTCCGCGTTCTTCTGCTTTCCGAATTGCAATCATTTTCATCTCCTATTTAACTTAAATGCCAGCGGCTAGAGCCTAGAGTTATCCTGGTTGTAGAGAGGCGATTTATTGCGTCTCCCTTCGCAGACTAAAAAAATGGGATCTGTTGCCAGTTGGTGCAAGTAAAATTTATTTAGACAGACTACGCTTTTGTCATGAAGAATACTAAACCTTACTGTGCGAACCATCACAAAACAATGGATTTATGGTGTACTTACACTGGCATACTGCTACCTGTTTTTTGTCTTTCATTACAAACTTTACAGGGGGGGATTCCGTGTTTTGATGGGAACCATCGCCATAAGGTTGATTGTGAGATTGACCGCAACTGCACCAAAATTTAAGTACCCGATTCAAGCGCAAGCAGGATAGGTTTTGTATCAACAATAACGGGTTCACTCATTTTGCTTGTCCTTGGCTTTCTTTGGTGCCTTATTTTTGTATATTTATAGTTTAAAAAATGTAACCATAAAGTGTAAAGTATGCACTTTAAAGTAAGATAGTAACCAAAAAGATACTATGGAAGCTAAAAGCGAGAATTTTGAAAGGAAGACTTGTCCAGCAGAAACTACCTTAAAAGCAATTAGCGGACGCTGGAAGCTTTTGATTGTGGCAGAACTATGGTCAGGCGTTAAACGGTTTGGGGAACTGCAAAGAGGGCTGGAGGGAATCACTCAAAAGATGCTCACGCAGCAACTTAGAGAAATGGAAGAAGACGGAATTATCCATCGTCAGGTTTATCCGCAGATTCCCCCAAAAGTGGAATATTCTTTGACCCCTTTAGGAGAAAGTTTGAAACCGATTATTCAGGCAATGCACGAATTAGGCACGCAATTATAGAAATTATTGGCAGAAATTATTGGCAGAAATTATTGGCGAGTATAGCGATGCTTCACCCCAATTGGAAAATATTCTGGATCGCCGGTGGGAGTTAAGGTAACTTGCGGCATTTGGTAGGTTGGGGGGACATAGTTTGCAAACTCGCTGTTGAGGCGTTGTAGCTGGGACAGAATTGAAGATGCGATCGCTTCCTGCTTGTTTTCACTGGCTTCCACTTGGGGCGCTAACTCCACAACCACCGACAGGAAGCGGTTTTTATCTGCATCTTCCTGAACCTGCATGACAAACTTACCCGTCACCCACTCTCGAATCCTGGGTTGTTCTAACCCCACCGTCACATTTTCCGGGTAAATATTTGCGCCGAAATAGGAAACCGTGAAATTAGACCGTCCAAACACATAAACAAACGGTAATGGAGGAATTCCTCTTTGGGTAGCCCGCGCCGCCGGATTGAGTTCGGGTAGCCCTAAACCGGAGGTTTCGGGATGAGGAATGGCACTTTCACCTTGCAACGCCGCGACTGGATCGAAGTCCCATTCTGCTAAAAACTGGAGCATTTCATCGTAAGGGATTAAGCCTCCCGTATCGGAGATATGATAGCGGATCAGCGGAATCCCGTTATCGCCGGAAAACAGCAATGTGCCCTCGTGAACCTCGAAAAAGCGACTCAGTGGGTCATACTGTACCAGCGTTGGCAAGCGAGATTCCCCAAATAATGCCTTAGCAGCATCTGGATGTTCTGCCAGAAATCGACGGATGCGGATACTCAGCGGGGTTTCGTTGCCCAAGACGCCTGCATCGGCTGTCCCATAAAGCGAAGCAGAGTCATAACAAGGATTTTGAGAACCGACTCTTTCTCCGACAAGATTGCGCCATTCTTCGCTAAAGACTTCTCCCGCAAACACCATTTTGATGTGATATTGCTGCCACTCCACACCCCGCGCTATGCCACTATCAATGACATCCTTCAAAAATGGTGGATATCCCAGCAGCACGACTTGCTCAAATGCAGAACCCAGTTCTTGCACGACTCGAAATATCTCTTCTTTATTATTGCCAGGAATAATCACCGTAATCGGGTATCCTTTACTGGCGAGATAGCGACAGCAGTTTGCTGTGTATATTCCCCCAACCCAAGTCCCTAAGGTAAAGCAGATGACAGCCAAGGTGCGGCGGGTATCAGCCTGAAAACTATCATGAAATATCTGTTCAAAGCGAATCGCGATTTGCAGTTCATCCGTGAGGAAACGAGGCCAAAATGTCGGCTTTCCCGTTGAACCGGAGGAAACAGCAATCGTATCGCACGCTTCTAATTGTCCGTTGCGGCACAAGTCTGCAAGCGAATGACGCAACAGGTAATTTTCTTTGGTAATGAAGGGAAGTTTTTGGAAATCTTCAAAAGTTTGTATCGAATCCGGATCGATACCTTGTTCCTTCACAAAAGCTTGGTAGGCGGGGACACTCGCAGCAACCTCGTGGAATAATTGCATCGTAGCGGTTTCTGGGGAGGTGCTGCGATACTGTTGCAGCCGCCACTGGAGAGGAGTACCCAGGAACGATTGAAAAGCGGTGAGTACCCGTTGACGTTGTTCTTCTAGCATTGTCCTCCCTCTCAGTTTTGTATTTAAGATCAGGCTAACGTAGGGAAGGCGATCGCTTTCAATCGCTTTCATCAATCGCATTACTTGGTAGAATCTCGGTCAATTTGTTATACCGTTACTGGATCTTCCACAGAATTGCCCCAGGTTAATCATGCCCCTCTATTGCACCAAAGGACACGAGAATCCCATCGATGGTCGCTTTTGCCAGCATTGTGGCGAACCGCTACCTGCTGTGGTGAGTAATACTGTTTTACCGGGGATGACGCTGGGCGATCGCTATCGAATTGTGCGCGAATTGGGGCACGGTGGCTTTGGACGCACTTATTTGTCTGAAGACCTCAACCGCTTCAACGAACCCTGTGTTTTAAAGGAATTTGCCCCCAAGGTTCAAGGCACTTACGCTTTGCAAAAAGCTTCCGAACTGTTTGAGCGGGAAGCGGGGGTCCTTTACAAGCTGAAACACCCGCAAATTCCCAACTTTCGAGAGTTATTTCGGGTAAACCAGCGAGGGAACGGACGCCTCTTTCTAGTACAAGACTATGTGGAAGGTCAAACTTATCGCGCGCTTCTCGAAAGTCGGAAACATCAAGGAGCGCGGTTTAGCGAGGCAGAGGTACGGCAGATCCTGCTGCAAATTTTACCAGTTCTGGAATATATCCATTCGATGGGGGTCATTCACCGCGATATTGCCCCAGATAACATGATTTCGCGAGCTTCTGACCAACTGCCCGTTTTGATTGACTTCGGTGGCGTCAAGGAAGTCGCAGCCACCGTGGAATCGGAGTTTAACGAGACACCAGGGATGGAAACGGCGACCATCCATACTCGGTTAGGTAAGCCCGGATACGCCCCCGATGAACAGATGCAACGGGGAATTGTGTTTCCCCATAGCGATTTATATGCTTTGGCGGCAACAATGTTGGTGTTGCTCACGGGTAAACAGCCGCAAGAGCTAATCGACGATGGAACGCTTTTGTGGAACTGGCGGCGGGACGTGAACCTTAGCCCCGGTCTGGGGGCGGTGTTGGATAAAATGCTTTCACGACGACCGGGCGATCGCTATCAATCTGCCAGCGCTGTGTTACAGAGCCTTTCATCTGCCCACTCGCCTGCCCCAGCACCCGATCTTCCTCCCACTCAGCCACCCACCAAACCCCCGATGGCACCGACAATGGTGGTGGCTCGTGCCCAAATTCCCCCGCCCCCCCAGCCAATCGCCAACTCACCCCAGCCAATCCCAACCCCCCATCCATTACCACCCCCAACGCCCAATCCATTACCGCCGCCAACCCCCAAACCGCAATCTCCCTTTCTCGGTTTAGTGGGAAAAACTTTGGTCGTGTCGCTGCTGATTACGGGCGCGACTGGAATTGGCTGGTGGGCTGGCAATCTTTGGATACAATCACTATCGAACTCTGGGGAAGAAACCTCCGACGCCACACCGTCACCTAGTTCTTCGCCGCCCGTCGATCAGGAAAATCCTTCCTCGCAGTTTTCGCCTGCGGAACAGGCACGCAAGCAACAGCTGCGCGATCGCCGTCAAAGTCTCGGCGTTAACTACAATTTCTATGTCAACTGGGTGAATGAAGTTTTCTGGACTCAGAACCCCAATCAACGAGGGCGCACGCTGGGGAATGGGCCAGAAAATGAGCAATTACGAGAGCAATGGGATCGGATCGCAACTGAATTGCTCGATAAGCTAGATCAAGCGAAATTACCGGGCGCAGCCAGACAGCGTTTGGGAAGCTATGGTGCAGCGGATCGCGATCGCTGGAAAGGGCAAGTCAACCAGCGAAACCTGAGCAGTCGCGCCCTCTACGATCTCGCAGATGTGGCATTTTTCCAAGTATTTCCAGAGCAGCGGGGCAGAGATTTTCTCAATCAGCCAGTCGGTCAAATCTGGCACGCGATCGCTGGCGAGAAAGTCAAAGCAGTGCAATCTCAAGAGGCGCTGGAAACAATTCGCTTTGCTCCAGGGGCAGTGGGCAAACGAGTCAGCGGCACCCTCCAACCAGGAGAAGGAAAAGCCTACATCGGCAACTTTGCCCAAAATCAATTATTAGCAGTTAACTTTACGGGGAGTTCAAAACTGCGGCTTTCCCTTTACCCCCCAACCAGTACATTTCCCCCAATCCTCGAAGACTCCACCGAAAAAACTTGGTCGGGAACCCTGCCTCAATCAGGCTACTACGAATTCATCGTTGTTTCCGAAGCTTCCCAGCCCGTTGATTATCAACTTGATATCGGCGTGGAAAACCCTCCGGCTCCCTCACCTGAACCGGCTGAAACGACCACTGCTTCTCCTGAACCGGCACAAACAACCACTCCTTCCCCCTAAATGAAACCCCTTACCTCTTTGGGGGAGAGTAAGGGGTGGGGTTCAGATGAAAAGCTCGGATAACGTCTACAGCCGTACCTGCGGCAAATTGCTGCGGGGATTGAAGGTGCGGGTCTCCCGGATTTTCTCGTAATATTCTCGTTCCGTAGAACTGAGTTCTTTCGGCGTCACAATCAAAATCTTTACCAGCTGATCGGAACGTCCGCCTTTAGGATTGGGCCAACCTTTACCGCGCAACCGCAGAGATTGTCCCGAACGGACACCAGGGGGAACGTTGACAGTGACAGAACCATCCGGCGTCGGCACTTCCACGGGTGCCCCCAACACGGCCTCATCTGGCGTTACCGGCACTTCGCAGACGAGATTATCACCATCGAATTGGAAGAACGAGTGGGGCAGCAGCTCCACGGTTAAGTACAAGTCACCCCGCTGCTGAGTATAGGGGCTGACTGAACCTTTGCCTTTGACGCGAATTCGACTGCCTTGTTTTGTACCCGGAGGAATCCGAACGTCAATGGCTTCATTGCCTAAATCTAAACGCTTCTGGACGCCATGAAAAGCCTCGGATAGGCTGAGTTTGATGACCGCTTCTCGATCGGCGGCTGCGGCGGCTTGCGGATCGAAGCCAGAATACCCGCCAAAGTCTGTATACCCAGTGGGGCCTGTAGAAGTGCGATAAGTCGTGCGGCGTCCAGCACGGCTGCCAGAACGGGCACTGGCACCCCCTAAACCGCCCAGGAGATCGTTGACAAATTCATCAAAACTGCCGTACTGACTAAAGTCAAAGCCGCCAAAATCAACGTTCACTCCGCCTGGATAGGGTGACGCTCCTTCCCCGACTTGTTTCCAATACTGTCCGAACTGATCGTACTTTTTACGTTTTTCTGGGTCGGATAGCACTTCGTAGGCTTCGCTGACTTCCTTGAAGCGAGCTTCAGCTTCTTTGTTGCCAGGGTTCATGTCGGGGTGGTACTTTCGTGCCAGTCGCCGGTAGACTTTTTTGATTTCATCGGCACTGGCGGTTTTAGTAACTCCCAGGATGGCGTAATAGTCTTTAAAATCGGTCGCAGCCATCAACCTCCCTCCTCTCGTCTAAATATTTAGTTTAAGTTTTATTTTTTACCTTCTCAGAGATAGGGTATCAAATCAGTCAATGGATATAAGTTCGGCTTTTCCGCACTGATGCGATCGCGATTTCCGTACTTGTCGCTGAATAACGGATTAAACGATCGAGTCCATCAGCTAGGGTGGGCGGAGCGTCTACCAGTTGGCGGTGCATCTGTAAAATAACTTCTTCCGGGACTTGGCGCAGTCTTAATCGATTTCTTTCTAGACATTCCTGCACTGGCGTATCCAGCCACAAGCCGGTAATGTGGGTAAAACCGCGATCGCGAGAAGTAGCGATCGCTTCCCGACGATGTTTACGAGCCGCATTCGTCGCGTCGAAAATCGCTTGTCTTTTCTCCTCAACTGCTTGGCTTAATTGGCGCTGTACTTCGCTCCACACTAACAGCCACGACCCTTGAATCGCTTCATCCCCAAACAGTTGTTCCCGGATCGCGTCTGTGGCAATCAGCCGATGCTGAGGGCATTCTGCTACGAGCTTTTGTGCCAGAGAAGATTTGCCGCTACCGGGCAACCCAATTAGGAGAATTAATCGAGTCATGTTTCGGTGTTGGGAGTAAGTAATCAGAGTTTTGAGTTTTGAGTTAAAGAGAGTTCTTTAATTCAAAACCCAAATTCAAACGCGAGAATCGCGTCTCTACTTCAACTTTTTCCCAATTAGCAACTCCCCGGACTAATTTCCATCCTAAATGACGGTTCCATCCGGAATCACGGCATTTTTCAGTACCACAACAATCCCGCTACGGATGTAGAAACCTTCGCTTTCGCGGTTGGCTTCTTCCACCCTGTCTTTGTTGATAATTTGCACATTGCAACCAATGTGGGCGTTTTTGTCAATGATAGCGCGGCGAATCCGGGTGTCCGAACCAATTCCCAAGGGAACTTTACCGTCTTCACAGTGAGCTTGTCGTTCGGCGAAGGGTTGGTATAAGTCGGCACCCATGACGAGGGAGTCTTCAATTAAGGAACCCGATTCAATGCGCGATCGCACTCCCAAAACTGAATGCTCAATCCGGCATTCTTTCAGGATGCAGCCTTCCCCAATTATCGACTCGGTGATTTGGCAATCTAACAGCTTACTGGGCGGTAAGTAACGAGCGCGAGTGTAAATCGGAGCATCCTCATCGTAGAAACTAAAAGGCGGCTGCGGTTGTCTGGTGAGAGCCAAGTTCGCCTCGTAGAACGACTCCATCGTTCCAATATCTTCCCAGTAGTCATTAAATAAATAAGCTTGAACGTTATAATCCTGCGCCGAAGCGGGGATAATCTCCTTACCAAAATCGGTTCGCTCTTGGTTAGTTTGCAGCAGATGCATCAGCACGTCTTTTTTGAAGACATAAATCCCCATTGAGGCGATGTAGGGATTTTTCTTCGCTTGTTCCGCACTCAATCCCAGCGTTGTCGTATCGACCTGCATCTCCTTGAGAGCATCGCCTTTAGGCTTTTCGCTGAAATCTATCACCCGTCCGGTATCATCGATTTTCATTAAGCCGAAATCGGACGCCCGTCGCTCATCCATTGGCACAACGGAGAGGGTGATATCGGCATTAGTGTCGCGGTGGCGTTGCACGAACTGGCGATAGTCCATGCGGTAGAGATGATCTCCTGACAAAATCAGGTACTCATCAACATCCCACTCATCCAACAGCCAGAGATACTGACGGACAGCATCGGCAGTGCCTTGGAACCAGTTGGGGTTTTCTGGCGTTTGCTGGGCGGCTAGCACCTCCACAAACCCTTCTGTGAACCCTGCGAAACTGTAGGCGCGGGCAATATGGCGGTTGAGTGAAGCTGAGTTGAATTGGGTCAGGACGTAGATTTTGTAAATTTCTGAGTTAATGCAATTACTGACGGGAATATCGATCAGGCGATACTTTCCTGCCAGAGGCACGGCTGGCTTCGCTCGCAACTTGGTCAGCGGGTAAAGGCGGGTGCCAGCGCCACCTCCGAGAATAATGCTTAGAACTTTTTTCACTTCAAACCTCTCGATTGCCAGTCAACTCCCAAAACCAGTGTCGGACGGTCTGGAGCAGTTGGCAAGGGGGGGAGGGGGAATCGATGTTAGGGGTTATGGATAATTCGGAAAAAGTTTCAAGGAATCAGTGTTGAGTTTTGAATTAAAGCACTCTTTTTTATTCAAAACTCAAAATTCAAAACTCAACACGCTCATTTCCCACCGCCCTATTGCAGTGCCATTTCCATCAAAATTTTCTGGGCACTTTGTTCTCTTTCCTTGTCACCGGGGTGGCGTTGGATGTAACGACCATCTGGTTGTAAATCCCAAGCGTGACGGTTATCGGCGAGCATAATTCCTAAGATTTCTTGTAAATCTTTAGAAATTTCGGGATCTTCTATTGGCGCGATCGCTTCTACTCGTCGATCCAAGTTGCGGCGCATCCAATCAGCACTGCCGATATAAACTTCCTCACTGCCAGCATTTTGAAAGTAAAAAATCCGCGAGTGTTCTAGATAACGCCCGACAACACTAATCGTCCGGATATTTTCACTGACTCCTTCCACACCGGGTCGCAGACAGCAAATTCCGCGGATAATCAAATCGATTTTTACCCCAGCGATGCTAGCTTCGTAAAGCGAGGCAATGAGTTGGGGATCTGTCAGTGAATTCATCTTGGCGACAATTCGACCGCTTTTGCCATGATGGCAATGTTCTATCTCGCGGCGGATCAAACTCAAAAAGCGATCGCGGCAGTTCACCGGCGACACCAACAACTTGCGGTAAGACCGTTGCCGCGAGTAACCCGTCAAGTAATTAAACAAATCCGTCAAATCCGCCCCCAAGTCTTCACGGCAGCTTAATAGCCCCACATCTGTATAAATCCGAGCGGTTTTGGGATTATAGTTCCCCGTGCCGATGTGGACATACCGGCGAATTTGGTTTTCTTCTCGGCGTACCACCAAAACCACTTTGGTATGCGTCTTTAAACCCACCAACCCATAGACCACATGAACGCCCGCTTGTTCTAACTTGCGTGCCCAGTTAATATTGTTCTCTTCATCAAAACGGGCTTTTAGTTCCACCAGAACCGCTACTTGCTTGCCATGCTCAGCCGCTGTAATCAGGGCATTGAGAATCGGCGAGTCCCCGGATGTTCGGTAGAGAGTCATTTTAATCGCCAGCACATTTGGATCGATTGCCGCTTGGGTAATGAAGCGCTGTACCGTTCCTCCAAAAGATTGATAAGGATGGTGAACCATCAAATCTGCGGTGCGAATGACCGAGAAAATATCTTCTCCCTCATCCAGATCTCCTTCACTGAGCCGCCGCAGGCGTGGGGGTATCCCTGGCGTCCACACAGGGTCTTTCAGTTCCGGGAGTGGCAATTGCATGAAGTACATCAAGTCTGCCAGCCCCAATAGCCCGTCCACCTCGTAAACATCCCGCTCCAAAAGCCCCAGTTCCCGCATCAGCATCCCTTTCATGGATTCGGGCATTGAAGCTTGAATTTCCATCCGTACCGCCGAACCACCCACCCGACGTTTCCGCAGTTCTTGCTCAATCGCTAGCATCAGATCGTCGGCTTCATCTTCTTCCACCTCCAAATCTGCATTACGAGTGATTCGGAAGGGGTGATATTCCTGGATATTCATCCCCGGAAACAGTGACTCTAGATTATGAGCAATTACCTGTTCTAGGGGCACACCCATCCAAATCAGGCGTTCATTCCGGAATCGTTCCTCTTCGAGTCCAGACGACCGACTTCCCAGCCCGGACTCCAACCGTAAGGGCAAAAATCGAGGTAAAACTTTTGGGACTTTCACTCTAGCAAACAGTTCTTCCCCCGTGTCTGGGTCTTTCACCACCACAGCCAGATTCAGACTGAGGTTAGACATATAGGGAAAAGGATGGCTGGGATCGACGGCTAAGGGGGTCAGAACTGGGAAAATTTGCTCTTCAAAATAGTTTTGCAGGTAAGCCCGCTGTTCCTGGTTCAGATCCACGTAGTCTAGAAGATGAATGCCTTGCGCGGTCATCAAGGGTCGCAATGCTTTCTCAAAGTGTTGATGCTGTTGTGCTACCAGAGGTCGCGCTGCCAAGCTAATCTCTTCTAGCTGGTCGCTTGGCGTCCGACCATCGGGCGTCAGCTGGCTCACTTTTGCTTCCACCTGTTGCTTAAGAGCAGCAACGCGCACCATGAAGTATTCGTCGAAGTTGGCACTAAAAATCCCCATGAATTTCAGGCGTTCTAGCAGCGGCGTCCGAGGATCGATCGCTTCATGCAAAACTCGATTGTTAAACTCCAACCAGCTGAGTTCGCGGTTGAAATAGTACTGCGGATGGTTTAGGTCAATATTATGGTGTGTTGCTGCGGTCTTTTTCGCTTTTGACATAATTCTAATGGCAGTCAGGCTGGCAGGTATTCATTGTTACTTGCAACACCAACCAGTGAATTCCATCTGAATTGATCGCAGATTCGCGCTGATTGTTTTAGCACTCATTTTTAAAATGCGCTTATCTTAATTCTGGCTGTGTTATTAATTCATCGTATCCTGACTTAGATGACCCAAAACCTATCTACAGAAAGGCGTTAAATATCATGACCTCATGCAAAAGCGATAGGTTTATGCTCTCAAGGCAGGCTCCGGGCGAGCGATCGCTACTCCCTCCTTTAACTGGATACTTCACCCGCACGCCTTGCCAAGCCTCTGCCCAGCTGACGATAGCGATTCGATGAGTTTTATTAACCAAATACCTCATCTTCCCTTCCCCGCCACCACTCACCCAGATTCATCAAGTCCTGATGAATATCTGCTAATTCTTGAACATATTCCTCTGGAGAGATAGTCGGGCGGCGTTCTTGGAGTTTTTTTAGCCGCAATTGCACTAATAGCCAAGGCTTGGAAATGCTATCTGTGGCTTCAATGTATTGGGCTAGTTCTTTGCTATCCATGATTTATGTGGTGGGAATTTATCTTCTTTAAAGATACAGGCAGCCGAAGTTTACAGATAATAAAAAAACAGCCACTACTAACGTGGCTGTTTTCCAGATGATTAAATTTGACGTAGCTGAAACATCAGCCGTTATTTAAGCAGATGCCGTTAAATTCTGGGCAACAAAGTCCCAGTTGATCAAGTGGTCAACAAAGTTCTGCATGAAGTTGGGGCGGCTATTCTGGTAATCCAGATAGTAGGCATGTTCCCAAACATCCATTGTTAGCAAGGGAGTTTGTCCGTAGGCAATCGGGTTTTCTGCGTTCGGAGACTTGGTTACTTTTAGGGTATCGCCATCCTTGATTAGCCAAGCCCAACCACTACCGAATTGAGTGCCTCCGGCATTTTTGAACTCTTCTTTGAATTTGTCAAGGCTACCGAAGCTGGCGTTAATTTTTTCCGCTAGTTCGCCACTCGGATTGCCGCCTCCATTTGGCTTGATGCCATTCCAATAGAAGGTATGATTCCATACCTGAGCAGCGTTGTTGAATACAGCAGCTTTATCTGAGGCTTTGTAGGTTGCCTTGATGATTTCTTCAAGCGACTTGTCGGCTAGTTCTGTGTCCTTAACTAGATTGTTGAGAGTGTTCACGTAAGCAGCGTGATGCTTGCCGTAATGGAACTCAAGTGTCCGCGCCGACATACCTGACGACTCTAAAGCGTCTTGATCGTAAGGTAAAGGGGGTAATTCAAATGCCATTGTGTTCAATCCTCTGCTAACTGCTTTCTAGCTTAAAACTAAGGGAGAAGTTTTTTCTTCTTAAGGATCTAAGTCTCGTCCGATCGAGGTTGCGATCGCTAGCGATATAAAACTTAACCACTGGATTGTACCTTAAAAGTCGAGAGACAGCCAAAATCAACGCTATGTGCCAATTTAGGCAGGACTCCCCACTAATTTCTCCCTGTTGCATCTACCCAAAGGGATAATTAATGGCGATCGGTCAAAACTCCTCTAACCATTTCGATTGCCGCTGCTGGAGTATTGGCAATCAAAATAGAGTCTTCAGACAAGCTTTGGAAAAAAGCTTTACTTTCTGGATGATTCGTTAATAAAATCACTTTTTTATGGTTCTTCAAAGCTAAGGCAATTTCCGAAGCGGTTCCTGCACCCATGCCGCAGGCAATCACAACATCAGAAGAAAGGACATTAATATTATTTCTCGCATTTCCCATATCGGTAACAATTGCAATATCTACGGCATCAGAAACCGCGCTGGTATCGTTAGTGGGAAGAACGCCAATTGTTAAACCATTAGCAAATTTTGCTCCTTTACTCGCCGCATCCATCACACCAGCATTTCTGCCGCCAGTCAGCAAAACCCATCCCTCTTGGGCAATTAGTTGACCGAGTTCATAAGCGTTTTCTAAGTCGGTTTCTGTGGCGTTGGCTCCTGGTCCCATGACGCCAATGATGGTTTTTTTCATGGCAAGCTGACCTTACTCCTAAGCGTTGAAATTTTTAACGCCGAGGTAAGCAGAGTTTTACGCAAAGGTACGCAAATTAATAGAAGTGCAATAAATTAGCATTTTCCTCAGCGTATCTTTGCGATCGCCTTTGCGTTCTTTATCTTCAAAAAACTTACTCAAACCTACAGAGAACCAGCAATCATTCCAGCCAGTAAAACAAAACCAATCCAAACATTTTGGCGAAAAGTTTCACCATATACTGGCGTCGGGATATCTTTTTGGCTAAGTCGATAATATTGCCAAATCCAGGCTAAGGTTGCAAAACTCAAAGCAAGCCAAAAGCTAAGCTTTAGATCCATTACAATTCCCAGCCATTCAAGTAAAATTACCGTGCCAGTAAAGAAGACACCAACAGCTTCAGCAGCATAATTGCCAAAAAACAAAGCACTGGAATTAATGCCAATTCGCCGATCATCTTCCCGATCTGACATGGCATAAACGGTGTCAAATCCAAGTGTCCAGAGTACCGTCGCGCCCCATAAAATCCAGGTGGGTTCATCTAGCTTGGCAGTTACAGCAGTCCAGCTAATCAGCACGCCAAAACCCCAAGCAATCGACAGCACTAGCTGAGGCACTGGAAACACACGCTTGGCGGTGGGATAGAAAATAATTACGGGAACTGCCGCCACGCACAACCAGAAAGTAAGGGAATTAAGGTAGAGTGCGAGAACCCCAGCGCAACTCATCGCTACCAAGGCAACGACGATGCCAGTTTTGACCGACAAAGCGCGAGAGGCGAGGGGACGCGATCGCGTTCTTTCTACTTGCGGATCGATATCCCGATCCCACAAATCATTGACAACACACCCGGCAGCACTGGTCGCTAAAGTACCCAGTACAATCACGCCTACCAGCGGCAACGGTGGCTTTCCTGCTGCTGCCAGAAAGACCGCCCATAGTGCCGGAATCATCAATATCAGGCGTCCTGCTGGCTTATCCCATCTCAAAAGCCGGACGACTGTAAGCCAGGTGGGTTCTGTTTCTTTATGTTCTTGCTGGGTCAGCATGGTCTAGAAAAATGAGTATACAGAAATATCATTAATCACATCTTTATCCCCTATAGAATATCCTTATTCATCAAATCTCGGCTGGTTCTGCAACCCTGGATACATCGAAATGGTCAATTTAGTTGCCAACGCTAAAGATAATTCTGCGGGTGTTTCAACTCCTAGCGTGGATCGAGATCGGATTCTCGCTGCGATTGACTTAGGGACCAATTCCCTGCACATGGTAGTCGTGCAAATTCAACCCAAGCTGCCTGCTTTTTCGATTATTGCCAGAGAAAAAGACACGGTGAGACTGGGCGATCGCGATAAAAAGACGGGCAATCTGACACCAGCGGCAATGGAACGAGCGATCGCAGCCTTGCGCCGTTTCCAGGGAATTGCCAAAAGTCTCAACGCCGAACAAATAATCGCCGTAGCAACCAGTGCGGTAAGAGAAGCCCCCAACGGGCGAGACTTTTTAAAACAAGTAGAATCAGACTTGGGCTTATCTGTCAACCTGATTTCCGGTCAAGAAGAAGCCCGGAGAATTTACTTAGGCGTGCTGTCGGGAATGGAATTAAATAACCATCCCCACATCATTATTGACATTGGCGGCGGTTCGACCGAGTTAATTTTAGGGGATAGTCACGAACCGCGATCGCTCAGCAGCACTAAAGTCGGTGCCGTCCGACTAACCGCAGAATTGATTACCACAGATCCCATCAGCAATGGCGAATTTCAGTCCCTACAAGCTTATGTGCGCGGACAGCTAGAACGAGCCGTTGATGAATTGCGGGCAGTTCTCCAACCAGGGGAACAGCCGCGTTTAGTGGGAACGTCCGGGACGATTGAGACGCTGGTGACGATACACGCGCGAGAAAAACTAGGTACTAACCCCTTTTCGCTAAATGGCTACCAGCTGAGTCTCAATGACTTGAGAGACTTAGTGAATCGCTTGCGAAGGCTCAATTACTTAGAACGAGCCGCCATACCAGGAATGTCAGAGCGGCGGTCAGAAATTATTGTTGCCGGGGCGGTTATTTTACAAGAAGCGATGACGCTGCTAGGCGCTGAATTGCTAACGGTCTGCGAACGGAGTCTCCGGGAAGGAGTGATCGTCGATTGGATGCTCGCTCACGGCTTAATCGAAGACAAGCTGCGCTACCAAAGTTCTGTACGCGAGCGTAATGTAATCAAAACCGCCCGCAAATACGGTGTCAACCTGGAATACTCTCAGCGAGTTGCAGAATTCGCCCTTAGCTTATTTGACCAAACCCAAGGCATCCTCCACCATTGGGGTTCAGAAGAACGGGAACTACTGTGGGCAGCCGCAATTTTACACAATTGCGGACACCATATCAGTCATTCTTCCCACCACAAACACTCTTTTTACTTAATTCGCAATGGTGAACTTTTAGGCTATACGGAAGCCGAAATTGATGTAATTGCGAATTTAGCCCGCTATCACCGCAAGAGTGCGCCGAGGAAAAAGCACGAGAACTATCAAAATCTGCCGACTAAACAGCACCGACAGATCGTTGCTCAGTTGAGTGCCTTGCTCAGATTAGCAGTTGCTCTTGACCGGAGACAAATTGGTGCAATTCGGCAAGTGCAGTGCGAATACAACGCAGAAACGAAAGAACTTCAGCTTCACCTAAAGCCAACTCAGCTCGATGATGATTGTGCCTTAGAAATCTGGAGTTTAGATTATAAAAAAGACGTTTTTGAGGCAGAGTACGGCATTAAACTACTGCCAGTTTTGAATGCTATTGCTGTTCCAATTAGCCAATAGCTCAATAAAGAGCTTTTCGAGCAATCGTCAAAAATCAAAAGTCTGCGTCTCAAATAACACGGAATCTTCAAGCTTTGAAACGATCTGGCAAATAAAATCCCGGCTCTAAAATTTCCAGTTACTCAGCTAAGGGAGGAAAGAGAATACTAGTTCATATAGCTACAACAAAGCCGTTTACTGCCGCCATTGAGCCGGGGTTGAGGAATCTGATGTGTAACGTCACAAAAAGAAAGCGATATTAAGATGCGATCGCTCTGAGGAAGGGTAAAATATCTACCCTTCGCAGCTCAAATCACTTCATAGAATTCATCGTCAATAGTCGCGATCGCGCTTGGCGAGGTAGCATTGCCTACCTGCATCATGAGTTGTTGCAATTCATTACCAAGCAACTTGATCTCACCATGATTCCCTTGAGCGATCGCTTTCTCCAAATTCTTTAACAGTCCTTCGATTTGCCTTTTCTGGGCGGCAAGCACTTGCTCTACCAGGTTATTCGTCAAATTAAAAAGAACCCGATAAGCATCATTCATCTTTCTAGAATCTTCAGTTATAAAATCTGCGTCAACGTTAGATGTAAGTTTCAAAGAGTAACTTTTAAGTTTTTGTCCTTCATTTTTACGAGCTTCTATCAAGTTCGCCATGTCAATCTTTTGGCGAAGTATGCGATCGGCTTCGGCATTGCGTTCTGCATCTCTCACCATACTCTCCACTTCAGGTGCAGGGATAGTGGCAGTGCCGATAATGCTAATTGATTTCTCTTGCCCCGTGCTTATTTCTTTGGCATAAACATTCAGAATACCATTAGCATCAAGGTCAAAAGTTACTTGAATTTCTGTTCTCTCCAAAGAAAGCCCATCTAATCGAAGAATCCCCAAACTCTGGTTGTCTTTAGCGAATTCTCGTTCACCCCTTAAAATATTTATTTCTACACTAGTTTGCCCATAAGTTGCAGTATAAAACTTTTGAGATTTGATGACAGGAATATTACTATGACGGGAGAGAATTTTTGTCATAGTACCCTCTATAGTTTCGATTCCCAAAGATAAAAGAGTGACATCCCTCATGCAATAAATAGAATTGTCTCTTCTGGCTACTTTCCCCTGAATAGCAGCCCCAATTGCTACAGCCTCGTCCGGGTTAATGCTTTTCAAGGGTTCTTGATTCGTCACCTCCTGCACTAAGTCTTGGACAGCCGGAATGCAGCTAGAACCACCAACCAGGACAACAACATTAATATCACTAAGGCTTAGTTTCGCCTGTTTAATTACTTGTTCGATGTTAAGGCGACAGCGAGCTAAAAGCTCAGAACACATTTCTTCAAATTCAGCTCTAGTAAGGGTAGCGTTGAGATGTTTTGGCCCATCTGGGGTGGCTGTAATAAAGGGTAGGTCAACTTCTGTTTGCGTAAGGAGGGAAAGCTCTATTTTTGCTTTTTCGGCTGCTTCTGTAAGCCGTTGGGAAGCCTGTATATTTTGGCGTAAGTCGAGACCTTCTTGACTTTGAAATTGGTTGGTCAGCCAATCGATAATTTTTTGGTCGAAGTTGTCACCACCAAGATCGGGGTCGCTACTGCTAGCCAAAACTTCAAATACACCATCACCTACTTCCAGAATGCTAATATCTAACGTGCTACCGCCTAAGTCAAAGACGAGGATAGTTTCGTTATTTTTCTTATCTAGTTCGTAGGCAAGGCAAGCAGCAGTCGGTTCGTTGATGACGCGGAGGATTTCTAAATTCTCTAATCTGCCAGCCTCTTTGGTGGCTTGACGTTGAAAATCGTTGAAGTAGGCAGGAACAGTAATAACCGCTTGAGTTACTTCTTCCCCCAAATATTTGCTGGCATCATCGACAAGTTTACGCAGAATTTGGGCAGAAACTTCTTCAGGGGTAAATTCTTTGCCTATACGATGACAGTTGATTTTAATGCCGCCATTGCTATCGGGTAGAACTTGATAAGAAACTTTATCTGCTGCGTCGATAACTTCATCGTATTTGCGTCCAATGAAGCGTTTAACAGCGTAAAAGCTGTTTTCTAGCTGCATCAGTGCGTTACGTTTGGCAATCCCACCAACCAATTTGTCCCCGTTCTTAGTGTAAGCTACAACACAAGGAGTGAGGCGGAATCCTTCAGCGTTGGTGATGACGATGGGTTGCTTACCATCCATCACTGCAATACAAGAATTTGTCGCACCTAAACTAATTCCAGCTACCTTTCCCATGATGCTCAATGTCTAAAGGTGGCTTGAGCTTAACAGCGGTTTAAAAAATAGTAGGTTCGGTTATACCTCCAAGGCGAGTTCTCATTTCCGTACCTTAGAGGGAATTCTTTTTTATTAGTTTCGCTCTAAAGTAGAATTTAGCATTCTCATCAGTCTGCTAACTTTTACCCAAGAAGTATGCAATCGAAACTCCGCCTCGCAATTCCAGTCGAAATAAAAATATTTGGCAGCTATCTTAACATTAAAGCTTAGTTTAGTTAACTTATTTTGCTCAAGGTTCCTCTATCAAGGCGATCGCCTCCACTGCTTCTGGGCTAATTTTGCTGAAAGCGATCGCTAAAATGTTGAGCCACTAGCGATCGCGCTGTTCCTTAGGGTAGAAGTTGGAATCAGCCGTAAAAGTTATCTTTATAGATAAGTACCATACAGGAAGCTCTTATCAGAAATTCTGCCGGCTAAAAAATAGCAGTATCCCTTACCGAGTTTTTATAGATAAAGTATCAAGGTAGGCAGAAAGTTTTAAATTAACTTTGTCACCATTTAAATAAATTTAACAAATGACCTTTTCAATAAAATACGGCTCGGCTTCCTAGACCTAAAAAAAACATAAAAATCAATTTGTAAAACTAGCTTCAGTATTCATATAAAATTTTAGTAAAATAACCGATTGTTCAATATTTTAGCAACGCTGAAGTCTTAATTTGCGATGAAAACACTATATACACTTTTTACCAAAGAACGGAGCGAAGTTCAGACAGAGATTGATAAGGCAAGTAGCCCGGAGCAGGTCGTTAAGCTGGTTCAAAAGCGACTCGATAATATTCAGAGCAGTTATGTTGGCGAGTTAAGCGTCGCTCAGGTACGTCTGGCTTCTTTATTCCTGGACACTTTGCGGCAGTCCTTGGGGACTCTCACCGCTGCCAATGAGGCGATTTCGGAGCCAGAGCCTCAGCAGAGTGCTAACCCAGCCAGAAAGGTTTCTCCCAAAACCATAATCCTGAAAGTGCTACAGGGACTCATCTGCATAGGCATTTTAGATTCTCTATTCTCCTTGGCTTCAGATGCACCAGGAGCTTGGATGGATATCTTGCTGGTGTCTCTGCTGGTTGGACTAGAAGTGGTGTTCCAAATCGATAAACGCGATCGCGCCAATCGTGCAGTTTCTCTTCAACCTGTAGAAGCGCCCCAGCCGATCGTTCGCGTTGATAGCCAAGTCTTTCTGGACAACCTGACCGATGCGCTAAACACCATTGATTTGGCAGTCGCCCGGACTCAGGAAGTAAAAAAACCGCTGGATGCTAGTGGAATAGAAGAGCTACCAGAACTGTTGAATCTGCTTCAGAGACTTATGGGTGCGTCAATTCTGGAGAAACCCCAGATGTCGCTTCAACTCACCAAATTGCTGCCACAGATTTTAATGGAACAGGGAATTCGGGTTCAGATTTACCAAGGGGACGATACGCATCGCGAGTATTTTGATTTCGAGCCAAGTATCGATCCTGCCGCGAAAGAGTCTGTAACGATAACTCCCGCTTTGTTTAAAGGCGATCGCTTGCTCCGACGCGGTCGAGTGATTGAGCCAGCCTACTCCGAGGCTAGAGAGTAAGATATCTTGTCATCGTGGCTGTTTGTAGTCGCCAAGTCTTCATTTAGACAGTATTTCCCTTGTTGCGTAGTCCCCTTTCCATAGGGGTTTGGGGGGAGCAAAAATTTCAGCGAACAATGGAAGCTCCCTCTAGCCCTCTTAAAAATAGGGTAATTATTCGGAAATTTGTACCTGGTTGATTAGCGGAAAGTATAAAAATGGAAGTTTTAGAAACTATCGGATTCGATCTGGGGCACGGTGAAACCGCTGTCGCTCAGGCGAGAGTGGAGAGCATCGAGCCGCCAGGGATGCTTGAAGTTAATAATAAAAAAGTTCAAATCACAGCACTAGCTTGGCATCCCGATATCGGTTATCTAATTGGAGAACAAGCATTAATCCAAGCTGGCGTTACTCAGCTCAAAATCGCTTTCAAACAAAAACCAAATACCGACCCGACTTATCGGGAAACAATTAGCAAGTTTCTAGAAACTTACTATCGTCTTTTGAAAGAAAGCAAACAGATCGAAGGTGGAGAAACCAGCCAATTTTACGTCGGATGCCCTTCAGGATGGTCTGTTGACGAACGAGAAGAATACCAAAAGTTACTGAAGGAATCTGGTATTCCTTTAGTGAGTGTTGTCCCAGAATCGCGGGCGGCTTTCATGCAAGCCAAGGAAGCCGGGAAACTTTCTTATGACAAACTTAAATCGTCGGTGCTAATCGTTGATATTGGCTCTTCGACTACAGATTTTACCCTGGTTAAGAGTTTGCACGAAATCCCGATAGATTTCGGCAGTAATGCACTGGGAGCTTCTTTAATCGATAAAGCGATTTTTGCCCAGACTCTCGCTAACCACGAGGAAAAAGCGTTGCTTGAACGAGTATTTGAGGCATATCCTCATCACCAAGCGCGTTGCGAACTTGCTTGTCGCAAAGCTAAGGAAGATTACTTTTCTAACGAACAGGTGTACAGCAATCCACAATCCTTTGCACGCGGCTTTGAGTCGATCAACGAACAGATTTACTTTGTGCCTCAAGTTAATAAAGCGATTATGGATGAAATCTTGAACCAACCTTTGCCAGAATTAGGCGGCAAGAGTTGGCTTCATTCCTTCCGGGAAGCAGTGAACGAGGCGAAAGAAAGGCTGGATAAACAAGGCTTTGTACCGCAACTTTTGCTGATGACTGGGGGTGCATCTCGGATGAAATTTACCCGCCAGATTTGCGAGGAAATCTTCCCGGAACCAGATACTCAAGTTCGCCCCGATCCAGAACCCGAACGCTGCATTGCCTTGGGATTAGCACGGGTAGGAAGATGGGATCTGCGTGCTGCTGCCTTTAAAGAAGAGGTCAATAAACTATTTGATTCAAAGAAGTTAAGAGACCTAGTCAAAAAACATATTCCAGATTTAATCGAATTGCTGGCTAAGCCACTATCAGAGGGGCTGATTGAAAGCACAATTCAACCAAGTTTGAAAAACTGGCAAAACAACAAAATACGCACTTTGGCTGATTTGGAAGAGTCTATGAAAAAGCAGGCGGAGCAGTGGATTGAAAGTCCTGGCGCTCGGCAAATCGTCAATACTCAATGCGCCACTTGGTTTAACACCAAGATCCAACCTGAATTAGCTGAAGAAACCGACCCGATTTGCCAAAAGTTTCAGATACCCAGAAGTAGCTTGAGGTTTGAGGAAAGTATCGACCCTGATGTCGTTAGTCCTGACCTATCGATTGGCGACACTATTCTTGCCGAAACGGTAGCATTTATCGTCAATGTGGTGATTGGTGGAGGGACTGTTGGTAGCATCATCGCTCTAATTTTAACTGGACATTTGACCTGGCCCATCGTGCTAATCTATGGTGCCTCAGTTCTTGCCGCAGGAGTGGAGATCACCCGCAGTAAAACCCAAGAAGCAATTAAGACAAAGGTAGATGTTCCGAGTTGGACTCGTTCTCTTCTTTTGAGCGATAGCAAGATCGACTCTACCTGCGAGCAAATGAAACCTGAGTTAGAGAAGGTTTTTAGACAACAACTAACAGAGAATCAGGGAGCTTTTGACGAACTGATTGGGAAAGTTGGGCAAGAATTGAAAAAAGCTCTAAATACTAAGGCGGAAGAGGCAGTAATTCTCATTCAGTAGGGATGCGATCGCTCTCTCCTCGCTGTTTATGGCTGATTGGGTGAGTGCGATCGCGCTTAATGTACCTTTTGGGTAAAAAAGAGGGTTAGTCACCATATACCTTAATGAGATTTTCTCCTCTCCGAAGTAGATCGTGGTAAGTCATAACTTCAATTCCGTGTAATGAGTGATTTAGCCTTCTAAAAGCCTCCTTCTCCTTGTCACCCCAATTATCAGATTTGCCTATCAGAATAAATGCGCGTGGTTTTATTGTGCTTAACTCAAGTGATAGTTCTTGTTTAAACTTTTTAGCAATTTCGAGTTGATGTAATTCTATTTCGTGCAGATAGTTCACAACCTGCCCAATAGCCTCATTCGCTTCTCCAGACCATCTAAATGCTCCTGAATGTGAGTTATCTTCTTTGATAACTTCATGTGATGGCTTTTTTATCTCCAGAATGTCAATAAATCCATCAGGCGTTGGGAATAAATAGTCAAGAATACTTCTAAAACCAACTCGTGGATGTGCGATAGGAGTTCCATATTGGATACCAAATAGCCAATTATTTTTGTAAATCCATTCTTGCCAAGAGTCTGGGCTTTTAGTTTCTGGGTAGTCGGCTTTTAACCTTTCTCTGAATTCTTCAAGTTTCTGCCGATAAGTCTGGAGCTTTGTCTTTTCAAGCAAGGCATTTAACTGCTCTACTTGTTCTTGTAGGTTTTCAGTTTTAGATTCTAAAGCCTTGATCAATTCCTTTCTTTGTTTATCTTCTAAAGCAAATAGATTGTGAGTGTCTGTAAGTGGTTTAACATAGCCATCACTACCCTCCTTAATTATCCTTTGATACTCTTCAAATTCAGCTCTATATCGCTGATAAACTTTTTCTCTGAGAATGTCCAATAACTGCCAAGACCCATCCCCGTCTTGGAAGAAAACTTTGTCGTACACCGTGCCACCGTGAGAAAAACGATGTGGCTCAAGTAGTTGTGAAATTTCCTGATAAGCATTGTTTAGGCTTTGTAGTTGCTCCTGGGGTAGGACAGGAGTGCTACATTTACATGGTTTTAATTTTCTAATAATATTTCCTACCTGTGAAATACTAAATTCAATCTTCAAAGGTTCATCGAGATGAATTGGAACATATTTTCCCTTTTTTAGAGGCTGGACTTCGCGAGCGGAGACAAGAAACCGCTCTACTTCTTTATCTATATTTCCTGAATTTCCTGATGGATCGACAAGCACCATCAGTTTAGTTTTTTCCGGCAAAAAATCAGCAATTTGACTAAAGACTGACACAGTTTACTTCTCCAATGCTGATGTGTAGGGAGCGATCGCCCAACTCAAATAGACTAAGCCGCGATCGCTAATTAATTTAAGTTACTCCAACAGCCAACCAAACAACTCTCCCACTGTAAGCTGTAGCTCATTCGCAAAAGATGGCACGGGAAGTTGCTGTTCTGGTTCATCAAATACTTCTAAAAGTTGAGTTGGAAGATAAATAAACACTGTTTGCTCTTTTGGATCGATCAACCAACCCATTTGAGTTGCATATTTTAGACAATGCAGAATATTCTTTGTAACTTTCGTTTGGCTTTGGTCGGGCGATAAGATTTCAATTACCCAATCAGGAGCCGATTGGAAAACATTAGCGACTTCGCCATTCTCATCGCGGGGAATTCTATCCCAGGTAAATACTGAGATATCAGGGACAATTGAACGTCCGCCAAAAGTACATCGTAGTTCTGAAAAAGCTCTTGCAATACGCTGAGGCTTAACAACTGTGTTGATAACCGCGGGTAGTTCTGTCTGAATTATGCTGTGTTTCCCCTGCGGCATTGGCTTTAGAATAATTTGTCCATTAATGTATTCACTGGCGGGTTTAGTTTCTGGCAGCTTCAGAAACTCTTCCAAAGTTAAGGGTTTAGATGGTGTCCGTACCATTTGCGATCGCCTCCAAAAGAACTCGGACGAGCTTTGTCTATTCTACGGGTCGCATCCAGTGAAGGAAGCCGGAATCAAACAACGATGTCCGGCTAGTAACGAAAGGCGCGAAAAGCCATTAAGAACGGATATGCTACGCGATCGCTTATCTTCCCATAACTGTTTTATTGTTTATACCGAATGGCGGGGTCGCTATTGCTGAGGTGTATATATACTTTTGTGAAATTAAGAAAATAGATTTCTATCTCAGGAGGAGTAAGGATGTACATCGTACAAATTGCCTCTGAATGCGCTCCGGTCATCAAAGCTGGTGGTTTGGGAGATGTCGTTTACGGGCTGAGTCGGGAGTTAGAAAATCAGGGAAATTGCGTCGAGCTGATTTTGCCTAAGTACGATTGCATGCGGTACGACCACATCTGGGGACTTCACGATGCTTACCGCGATTTGTGGGTACCCTGGTATGGCGGTAAAGTCCACTGTTCTGTTTATTGCGGCTGGGTACACGGGCGGCTGTGTTTCTTTATCGAACCCCACTCTGAAGATAATTTCTTCAATCGAGGCTGTTATTACGGGTGTAACGACGACAATATGCGGTTTGCGTTCTTCAGCAAAGCCGCTTTAGAATTTCTCCTCCAAAGCAACAAGCGACCCGATATCATTCATTGCCATGACTGGCAGACCGGCTTAATTCCAGTCATGCTCTTCGAGAATTACAAGTATGAGATGGGTCTTCAACGGGTTTGCTACACCATTCACAATTTCAAACATCAAGGGATGGGCGGTAAAGAGACCCTGTGGGCAACCGGGCTGAATAACGAATCTTACTACTTCACTTACGATCGCCTCCAAGACAACTTCAACCCTTTTGCCTTGAACTTTATGAAAGGGGGGATTGTTTACGCCAACGCCGTGACGACAGTTTCGCCTCACCATGCTTGGGAAGCGCGTTGCACGGAGATTGGATCTGGTTTAGGTCATACCTTACATCTGCACCAGGATAAATTCACTGGCGTACTCAACGGCATCGATCCTGATTTTTGGAATCCCGAAAGCGATCGCTATATACCCGCTCATTACAGCAAAGAGAATCTAGAAGGGAAAGCCGAGACTAAAAAAGCCCTCCGGGAGAGACTTTTGCTCCGCGACGTTGATAAACCTATCGTTGCCTACATCGGTCGTTTAGACGCTCAAAAAGGCGTCCATCTTGTCCATCATGCGATCTACTACGCACTCAATAATGGGGCGCAATTTGTGTTGTTGGGTTCGGCAACGGAACCGGGAATCAATACCCATTTCCAGCACGAAAAAGCCTTTTTGAATGAGAATCCTGACGTTCATCTAGAACTTGGCTTTAATGAAGAGTTATCCCACCTGATCTATGCCGGGGCGGATATGATTATCGTCCCTAGCAACTACGAACCCTGCGGACTGACTCAGATGATTGGCTTAAAGTACGGCACGGTGCCAGTCGTGCGGGCAGTTGGTGGACTGGTGAATACTGTGTTTGACCGAGACTACGACCAAACAAAGTCCCCGGAAAAACGGAATGGTTTTGTGTTCGAGCACAGTGATGAGCCTGCGTTTGAATCAGCAATGGAGCGTGCTTTTAAGCTGTGGTACAACCATCCCGAAGAGTTTCGTCAGCTTGCGCTCCAGGGTATGGAGTATGACTACTCGTGGAAAGATCCAGGGGCGGAATATTTGAAGATTTACGACCAGATCCGACACAAATGAAGCGAAATTGCGATCGGTGGAATCTGTAAAGTAAGTCTTTTGTGGTTGTGCCTCGCTTTTGGGGGCACAATTACCTAACTTGGGTAGAGACTTTGGGTAGAGACGGCATTTTCTAACAAATTCTGTCAGAACTGCGATCGCGCAACAGAACGCTTGTTGATGGTTGGGGATTTGGCAACGACGAAAGCGATCGCGAAAGATTAATTTCCACGTAAATTTTGGTAACGATAAAAGGCGTAGGTGTCAAACATGGCTCCAGCAACACTACAGGTAAAACCGATTACCAGGAGACCTTCAATGGAACATCCGCTGCCGAAGACGGTAAGAAACTCTAAAATTACCGCTCTGCCGCACTGACTCACTGCTTCAAGGAGGGGAATGTAACCTAGTATGGACAGACTTGCCAACACACTAGCGAACAGCAGAATCGGGGCGGTGAAGCTAAGAAAACTCGTCAAGAGTAGGGAACGGAAATAGTTAGGCAAAATGTTCATGAAACTGTAAGTGCGAATGAACTGCCGAGCGGAGAACCGGGAACGAGACTTTCAACTTCTATATACGATAGAAGCGATCGCTGTCACTATCCCGATCTGTCAGAAATCTTAAATAAACCTTAAAAATCTTGTTTAAAGTCCGTAAATATATCTCAGGAATCTCCCAGCGATTCCCCAGCCCCGCGCCCAGAGTGCTGAGCCAGAGCCGTGCGAACAGTACAAAAGAGATTCTTGTAGGTCGTCGCCACTCATCAGCTATGCTTTACAAAGTCGTTGAGTCAGCAGGACATCCTTGAGCGAGACTCCTTCCAGTTCCAGCTTAGAGTTATGGGGTCAGCGGTTGCTGGCGGCGATTTTGCTGGGTGGGCAGGTGGTCGTTCACCTTCTGACAAAAAAAATCCATCGGCGCAACACCCTCGACCAAATGGCGATGGTTGGCCCAGAATCGCTCTTAATTGCGTTGGTAACAGCCGGTTTTGTCGGCATGGTATTCACCATTCAGGTGGCGCGAGAATTTGTCAACTTGGGTGCGGGCAGTGCTGTGGGCGGAGTGTTAGCGCTTTCCTTATGCCGGGAACTTGGCCCCGTCCTGACTGCCGTGATTTTGGCAGGACGAGTCGGTTCGGCGTTTGCCGCTGAAATTGGCACGATGCGCGTCACCGAGCAAATAGACGCCCTCTATATGCTGAAAACCGACCCGATTGATTACCTAGTGATTCCCCGCGCGATCGCCTGCTGCTTAATGCTGCCAGTTTTAACCATTTTGTCTATCCTCACTGGCATGGCAGGGGGATTGCTCATTGCCAGAAATCTCTACGGAATTGCCCCAAATGTATTTTTAGAGTCTGCCCGAAATTTCCTGCAAGTCTGGGATTTGTGTAGTGCCTTAATTAAGGCATTTTTCTTTGGGGCGCTGATTGCCGTAATTGGTTGCAGTTGGGGCTTAACAACCACTGGGGGCGCAAAAGGTGTTGGACAATCGACCACCACAGCAGTCGTTACAGCTTTGCTAGCTATCTTTATTTCTAACTTTTTCTTATCGTGGTTGATGTTTCAGGGAACGGGTAGTGCCGTACTCAAAGGGGTCTGAGGCGGAAAACCTTTAAAATAAATAAAGTTGCAATCCTGAGATTGAATCTCGAATCGGGATTTGAACTGCCGCCCCACTTCAGCTTGAACGCTAAGAAAGTGGGTAGGTCTAGTACGATAGTTTACAATATTGGGTTTATGCCTGTGACTACTACTACATCTTCTTTACCTTCACAAACTGTTGAACTGGCACCCAGCTACGCAATTCCTTTGGTGTTAGTGGCGGCTTCGATTGGGCTGTTATTCGTTCAACCTTGGGTGAGTTTAGCGATCGCTATATTTGGGTTGTTCCTGCTGTTTCAGGCGGCAACGATTCGCCTGCAATTCACCGAAACAGCATTAGATGTTTATCGCTCCCAAACCTTAATTCGGCGTTTTCCTTACCAGGAATGGCAAAATTGGCAGATATTCTGGACTCCAGTGCCGATTCTGTTTTACTTCAAAGAAGTTAAAAGCATTCACTTTTTGCCGGTTCTCTTCGATCCCAAAATGCTAAAAACTTGCTTGGAACAACGCTGTCCAAAAGCAAGTGCGTAGGGATACACAGATGCGCGTCCTTACAGATGAGTAGTTAATTGTTAGTTGTTAAGTGTTAATTGTTAGATGAATTCAGACGAACCTCAAACCCAAGAACAAGAACAAGAGCAAGAACAAAAGCAACAGCCAGTTGTTGAAGCATCGGACAATTTAGAAGCGCCAGAAGAGGAAACTGTAACTGCCGATCCAGCCTCAGACAATCTTATAGCATTACAAATTGCCGCTGTTGTGGAGGCATTTGATGATTCAGAAGCGGAAATTGCCGCCGTTGTTGAGGAATCAGATAATTCTGAGGAGCCTGAGGAGCCAGATATAACTGTAGTCGCCGTTGTTGAGGAATCAGATAATGCTGAGGAGCCAAATATAACAGTAGCGATGCAAAATTCCGTCTCTATTTTAGAGCAACGGGTGGCTGATTTACAACAGCAGGAAGAGGCATTAATTCAGGAAATTGCCGCCCTGCAAGCTTCTCATAATAAAGTTCTGCAAGACCAGATGGCTCAAACCCAAGCGGCGTTAAACCGTCTGGTGCAGGAGTCTTTGAACGATCTGGAACAACGCAGACAAACACTACAAATTTCCGTTGAACAACTGGAACGACGACGGGAACGCATCCGAGAGGAAATGCGAAGAACCTTTGCTGGCACCTCCCAAGAATTAGCCATTCGGGTGCAAGGCTTTAAAGATTATCTGGTCGGTAGCTTACAAGATTTGGTAGTAGCGGCAGAAGAATTGCAACTCCAGAAGGAACCAGAACCCCCCAAGGTAGTTCCAGTCGTGGAAGAGTCGAAGGCTGCATCGCCTGTAAACCCCAAATTTACAGAACAGAGCTTTCAATCAACTGCAAAACAAATTCGCAGTATTTTAGACCAGTACCGGACGCGACCTGACTATTATGGCCCGCCCTGGCAATTGCGTCGTACCTTTGAGCCGGTTCATGCGGAGCGAGTTGCGAACTGGTTTTTCACGCAAGGAGGAAGAGGCGCTTTGCGGACAATGGGCAGTCGCCTGCAAAATATCCTGATTGCTTCTTCCGTCATCTCGGTATTAAGCACGCTGTATGGCGATCGCGTTCGCGCCCTGATCCTTGCCAACTCCCCAGAACGATTGGGAGAATGGCGACGGGGTTTGCAAGACTGTCTGGGCATTTCCCGCTCTGATTTTGGTCCAGAGCAGGGAATCGTTTTGTTTGAATCCCCAGAAGCGGTTGTGCAAAAGGCAGAGCGTCTGGTTAAGGAACGGCAGATGCCGCTGATTATCATTGATGAGACAGAAGATCAGATTAATCTGTCGCTGCTGCAATTTCCTCTGTGGTTAGCTTTTGCACCCGATCCTCAGCAGATGTCCGCTGATATGAGATATTAGCGACAGACGAATTGAGCTACAAGCAAGAGGCGTTAGATGGGTCTACAGCTGGCTTTAAGTGGGGCATTGTTAATCGCAGCCTATCTCTTAGGCTCGATTCCTACGGGTTATTTGGCAGGACGCTGGCTCAAAGGGATTGATATTCGAGAGCAGGGATCTGGTTCTACGGGTGCCACCAATGTTCTCAGAAACCTGGGAAAAGGGCCAGCCATCGCGGTGTTACTGATCGATCTATTTAAAGGAGTCGGCGCGATCGCTTTGGTTTACGCCTTCTATGCCTTCGCGCCAACTTTTGCGCCAACGTCTGTCCTGCCTGTCACCTGGGAATCTTGGTTAGTCGCTGGCACCGGATTCGCTGCCAGCATCGGTCATAGTAAATCTGTCTGGCTGAACTTCACGGGCGGGAAATCAGTTGCCACGAGCCTGGGCGTTTTATTTGCCATGTCCTTACCTGTGGCGTTGGGAACAGCAGCGGTGTTTGGCACAGTTATTGCCTTTTCCCGAATTGTTTCCCTCGGTTCCATTGCGGGTGCGATCGCGGTTTCGGTTTGGATGTTAATTTTCAAGCAGCCGTTACCTTATCTAATCTTTGCGATCGCTGGCGGTATCTACGTCATCTGGCGACACCGCAGCAACATTGAGCGTTTACTTGCCGGTACCGAACCCCAAATCGGTCAAAAATTATCAACAGAACTCGAACAAAGTTCCTAACTTATTTCCTAACTTATAGAGATGCGTAGGCGTTGTGATACTAAACGTCATTTCGCATCTTTACTCGTTTTTATGCTGTTATCTCCCTGCGTAACCAAGAGTTAGCCCACCTTTTCACTATCAGCATGGTGCTAACAGCTAGTGCCATGCTAAATAGTAGATTATCTAGCCTAATTTCTCTCTGGGTTCCAATCGCTAATATGGCTTCTAATATTAAAGATGGGAATAAAATTCCTCCAAAAAGCAATACGGCATAAAAAATAAGTTTTCCTCTGGCTCTTACACTAATGAGTGCTAGAAAGAAGCCAATAGGGATAAAAATCAATCCATAATAGAAAATCTTGTAGATTTCTAGATTAATACTATTAGCATCAAAAGGTAATAGCTGAAAAATCATCACCTCTGGAATCAGTTTCAGCGAGTAAGGTTGTTTCAATCCATCTATATAAATTTTAAGAATTGACCCTTCATAGGTAAGAAGTATCTGATGATTTTTGGTGTCACCAAAAACATTTGGAACAGCTAGTTGATAGTTTGTTGCATTTTTTCCGGTAACTGGAGTTCGCACTCGAAACACCAAATCCGCTCCCTTTTGCCCAAGGGTAAAATTGCGGCTTTCATCATCTGCTGAAAGGGAAATAATTCGAGCAGGGCCAGCCTGCATTGTGTCAGCAGTAGCAACAACAGCACCTATTGTAAATTGAGAAGTTGCGGCAATCTTTTGTGTCATCAAGGCTACAGAGCTTTTTGTCTCTAGCCAATGATTGGAATCGAGAGAAGCACCCCTTTGATCCTGAGTAGTTGGGAAATTGCCTCGCCAAGATAAATCTGGAAGGTGCCCAGTTAAATCGGGGTAACTACCTGTACCTGTCAATTGATATACAGCTACTAGGTCTTTTTTGACGACAGAAAATGGGATTTCCGAGGAAAAGGCGGATTCTGCTTCTTGATCTGAAACTGCTTTATTCGCGACGTATAGCTCTGAAATATATCCTTTCCAAGGTCTATTTCCGGTTGGCTCGTTGCCAAGACTCAGCGGGAAAGTGTGATTCCAATTACTGAGACTTCCAGAATTTTGCCAAACGAGCGTCGTTATAAAAATCAATATAATATATCCAATAAAAGCAGCCGTTAACTTTTTGATTGAAAGAAAACTCTTACTACTTCTAACAAGATTTAAAGCTGCTCCTAAGATTTTATCTCCCCCTAAACGAAAGCTTAAAAACCCAATAAAAGCACCTAAAATACTGGCACCAATATCGACAAAAGAGGAACTTCGAGAAGGAATAAATAGCTGTAAAATCTCAATCGTAAAACTTAAACAAAAAGAAGTTAATAAGATGAAACCAACTGTCTTGATACCTGGGAATCTTTTTCGCTGCATCAAGCAGGAAAAGACGAAACCAAAGGGGGAAAATAATAAAACGTTAGTGATTAAGTCGTAAAAATTTCTTAACTTAAAAAATTCTGAAGTGAGAAAGCGATAATTTATTTTACTAGCATTCTCTTTAAAGGCAAAATCGTAAGGAAAAAGTGTAACGACCAGTATCAGCAAAAGGCTAAAAATAAAGACTTTATTTGCCCATTTTTGCCGCATAAAGGATTTTTAACAAATCATTTTACTTTTGGTAGCCGGAAAAGAGTATTCAGCGATGCATTAACGACCAAGCTCCTGAGAGCGCCGAGAAGCCGCCACCACTGCCTCAATCAAAGCCGAGCGGAAACCAGCCCTTTCTAACTGGGCAATCCCAGCAATAGTTGTACCTCCAGGGCTAGTCACGCGGTCTTTTAGTTGAGCGGGATGCATTCCCGATTCGTGCAACAGCTGGGCAGTCCCCAAGACGGTTTGCAGGGCTAACGAAGACGCGATCGCTCTTGGCAATCCAGCCGCTACCCCACCATCTGCGAGTGCTTCCACCATCAGCGCCACATAAGCGGGACCCGAACCCGAAAGCCCTGTCACCGCATCCATTAAAGATTCTGGCACTTCAACGACCTCTCCCACCGCCTGGAAGATCGCCTTTGCCTGTTCTAAGTGGCGTTCGGTGGCGTGCTGACCCAGCGCGATCGCACTCATTCCTGCCCCTACCGTCGCCGGAGTATTCGGCATCGCCCGAATTGCTGGAGCCTGGGGAAAAGCTGCTTCCAGTTGACTCAAAGAAACACCCGCCATCATCGAAATCACCACTGGCGGCGACGCTTGGGCAGAAATTTCTTTCTCCAAGTCTGCCGCCACTGCTGCAAACACTTGAGGTTTAATCGCCAGTAACAGCACATCCTTTGCCGCCGCCACCGCCCGATTCTCTGCCGTCACCTGGATGCCGTACTGCTGCGCCAAAAAGTCTCGCCGCTCTCTTTGCGGCTCACTCACCAAGACTTCTTCTGTGGCATAAACCTGTTTTTGCATCAGGCGGGATAATAGAGCTTCTCCCATTACCCCGCCACCAATCATGCCGAATTTAGTAGCCAACCTCGTCCCCCAATCCCTATCAGCATGAAAAGTCCGTTGTCGGCGGTCAGTTGTTTTTAGCCGTTACGACTGACCATTGACCGCTAACAAGCGTCTCGACTCAGAAATTTTACTGCGCCATCCGGGTCGGTTCGTTTGACCAAGCTGGGGAGGGGGCAGAGGGACGGGGAATCCGGACTTGTGGTTGAGGCACTTCGTGAACCACGCCAGTCTGGGTACTGACTTGAACACAACTCGGTGTAAACAGAAAGATACTTTCGCCGATCCGCTCTTGGTGCCCATCGATCGCATAAGTGCCACCAGCCACAAAGTCTACAGCTCGTTGCGCCTGATCTGGGTCCATAATCGTCAGGTTTAACACGACTGACTTCCGCTCGCGCAAAGCTTGAATCGCCTGGGGCATTTCTTCAAAAGAACGTGGCTCCATCACGATTACTTCCGAAATTCCATTCACCGAACCGGGCATCCCAATTACATTATTCATTGTTGTCCCCATTTCTATTTCTCTTGCAACAGGTGTGTTTGTCCGCGCCCGACGGCTCTGGCGACGTTCTTCTTCTGCTGTCGTCGGTTGAGGATGCTGTTCTTGATAGAGATTTTGGTACTCTTCTCCCTCGGCTTCTTCGTACTCGTCATACTCGTATTGAGCTGGCTCATTGAGACCCACGAAATCTCGTAGCTTAGAAAAAATATTATTCACAGTTCACGCTCCATCACGATTTAAGGTTAGACTTTGGGGCTGGGATCGCAGGGCACCCTTGAGGCAGCAGTCCTAGTTTAAGGAAACGACAATAACAATCATATAGTCGTGCTGGCAATATAATATCCGATGCCTCTTCATTACCCCACTCATCTGTTCGGAATAGATGTTGACATTTGTAAGCGGAGTAAGGCTTTTCAGGATGCCCGTTCTCCAAAAAGAATTCGCCCCAAACGTATCATTGTTGCCCCAGATTGCACAGCTAACGGGTAATCACCTGACATTCCCATTGATAGCTGCTGCATTTGAATATTTGACCAGTTTTGCTGTCTGATTTCATCGGCTAGTTTGCGGGTTCTATCGAAAACTGACAGGATTTCAGAAGCCTTGAGATCGAAAGGCGGGATTGTCATCAAACCTTGAATTTGCAGATTGTAGCACTCATTCAGGGCTGGTAAATCGGCAAGCAGTTGAGGAACTGTCCACCCATACTTGTTGGGATCTGGCAGTAGTTTCACTTGCAGGCAGATGAAGGGCGATCGCGACAGCTCAAGTGCCAGTTCGTTTAATCGTTGGGCTAATTTTAAACTATCTATCGAGTGAATCCACTGAAATTGTTCTAGGGCTTTTCGAGCTTTATTACTTTGAAGGTGTCCAATCAGGTGCCAGGTGATGTCTGGTAAATCTTGCAGTTGCGCTTGTTTAAGTTCAGCTTCAGAGATGCGACTTTCGCCGAAATCCCTTACTCCCGCTGCATAAGCTTCGCGCATGGCTTCAGGGGAAACCTGTTTCGTAACGGCGATGAGGCGGACAGATTCCGGTAGTTGCTGGCGAATTTCAGAAAGGCGTTGGGCGATCGCTCCAGTCATTTGACTTCACTTGAAAATAAACAGGGAAGCAAAAATTAAAAATGCTTGCATTAAAAAGGATTTTTTAATTTTTAATCGCTTGCCCCTATTGAAATGTTCGCTTATGAATAGCCTGAAGTTGGGTGTACTCCTCCATTTGACCGTTGCGACGGAGCATCCGCAAACGGTTTTCCAGCATGAGGCGACCATCGCTGCGGGTAATCGGTTCAAACGTGATGCCGGTAGGACTGGTATTCACCAAAAAGAAGAGACGCTGGGCATAAAGGGTCGTAAATAGTTCCTGGCTGTCCTCAAGCAGACACACTCTGTAAAGTAAGCCAAATGTAGGGTGATTTAAATAGGTTTCGCTGCTCATTAACATCCACGCGAAGAATGCCCATCCCTAAGGGAGAGATTGGGAAAAGTCGAAGAGTTTAAGCGGCAGTGCGACTCGCGCCAGCCGCTCTCTGTTGAAACCCAAGATGTTTCACTCTAGTTCAAACTATGCAGATGATAGCTTGTATTCGGGCACCTCAGAGAGAATGTTTGGGAATTGGCGACACTTTTCAGGGTGAGCAAACGAGGATGGCGGTGGCTACCGAATAATCGCCATCATGGCTGATGCTTAGCTGCCACTGACAATCTTCCCACCCTGCTGTCTGGGCGGCGGCTGAATGGTGAAGAAATACTTGCGGTGCACCCGTGGGTAAACGTCGAATCTCAATATCGGTGTAGCTGACTCCCCGCCATCCAGTTCCCAGTGCTTTAGCAACGGCTTCTTTTGCCGCCCAGCGCCCTGCTAGCTGGTTGATAGAGAGGCGACTGCTATCGCTCTGAGTGTAGCCGCAATCTTGTTGTTCATCAAAAGTATAGACGCGCTGCAAGAAGCGATCGCCAAAGCGTTCAACAGCGGCTTTAATTCGAGGCATATAAACAATATCTGTTCCCAGCCGAATCATTCTGTTGCTAGTTGCTAATAGAAGAGTGGCTCTTCAAAACCCTGTCTGGTAGCCATTCGCCAATGGTATTTGACTGATGACCCAGAACTAATCACTAATAACATTAAAACTTCCCAGGGCTGCTAGCAGAGCTTGAGCTTTGTGTAGAGACTCATGCCATTCTCGCTCTGGATCGCTATCGGCAACGATTCCCGCCCCGACTTGCCCGTAAACCATCGCTGCATCGGCACGCTTGGGATAGAGGAGAGTACGGATCAAGATATTTAAATCTAGGTGCCCGCGCCAATCGAGAAAGCCACAGGAACCGTAGAACAAATTGCGACGCACGGGTTCGAGTTCTTCAATAATTTCCATACAGCGGACTTTCGGACACCCAGTGATAGTACCGCCAGGGAAGAAGGCGCGAATCAGGTCAACAGCGTCGTAGTTTGGGCGAATTTTACCGATAACGTTGCTTACGAGGTGCATGACATGGCTGTAGCGCTCAATTGTGAAAAGTTCGTTGACTTCTACAGAACCCCACTCGCACACACGCCCCAAGTCGTTTCGCTCTAAATCCACCAGCATAATGTGTTCGGCTCTTTCTTTGGCATTGGCAATCAAGTCTTGCGCCAAATGCTCGTCGAGGGCGGGTGTAGTGCCGCGCGATCGCGTTCCCGCAATCGGTCGCGTTTGCGCTTGTCGATCTTGCATCTGAACCAACCGTTCTGGAGAACAGCTGATGAGTGCCCCCCACGGGGTCTGCCAATAGCTAGCAAAGGGAGAAGGATTGATTTGGTGTAACGCTTGATAAATTGCCCAAGGACTGGCAGTTACGCGGCTTTCAAAGCGTAGGGAAAGATTTGCCTGAAAGATATCTCCGGCTCGGATATACTTTTTCGCTTGCCGCACCGCATCTTCGTAATCAGTTTGGGGTGTCCAAAAATGGAAATGGGGGGATTTTGGATTTTGGATGGAAGATGCTGGCTCCTCTGCTATCCCGCACTGCGTTCGGCTTTCCAGCAGCCTTTGCAGCGAATCGAGTTCGTCTTCATCGCTAGCGGCTAGCCATAGGATTTGTTCCCAATGGTCGAGGACAGCAAAGGATGCTGGTTCATACCAATAAGCAACCGGGAATGGTAAGGGGTCAGAATTTAAATTGGGTAGCTGCTCGATCTCCCAAGCGAGGTCATAACCCAGCCATCCCAGCCAACCACCAGTGAAAGGCAGGTCTGACGGGCTTAGGGACTCATCCCTGAAGGCAGAACGTTGCCGCAAGCGGCGTAGGAAAGGGAGGATCTCGCCAACGGGTGGAGTCCACACTGCTTGCACGCCATCGATAAAGCGCGGCGCACCGGCACAAATCGAATATCTGGCGATCGCGTTCTTGGCTTCAGGTGAGTGTTGAAGGAGCGGATTATAGGGACTTTCGAGTAGGGTAGCAATTTTACCAGCGTCCAGAAACAGGGCGGCGAATACTTCTGAGCCAGTTCGATGTTGTAGAGGAAGCGATCGCCAAAACCAAGGTTTCATATGAATTTTTAATTCTTAACTCTCCCATCCCCACATCAGCCGTGCCCCCCAAAGTACGACCAAACTCACCAGTCCCGCCCAGTCGCTCTTTTTGAGACGCAACTGGTGCCATTGGACGCGATGGCTATTGGGGCTGGTAAAGCCGCGAACCTTCATGGCGCTAGCAATTTGCTCGGCTCGTAAGAGGAGATTTTCAAGCAACCGTTCGGCAACCATCAACCAAAGTTGCAGACTTTTGCGGATACCCAGTTTTTTCCAGTTAATTGCCCGTGTCCGCACGGAACGAACTAAATTCTGCACTTCTTCTAAAACCAGGGGAATAAAGCGCAGCGATAAAGTTAAGGTTAGAGCAACTTCTGTCACGGGAAATTTGAATGCTCGCAGCGGTCGCATCAAACTCTCGATCCCCGCAGTAATTTCCTCTGGAGCTGTGGTTAGCAAAAACAGGTTGGTGCTGTAAATTAAGGTAAATAGTAAGGTACTCACGTTAATCGCTAGCGCCAAGGACTTGCGAGTAATTTTGACTGGCCCTTGGTGGAACAGCACGTAACGGTAGTTTGAAGGGTTTTGAGAGGAGACTGGTTTTGTCGCCTCTGGTTTTTGAGTTGCAGCGGATTTGACAACTCCTGGTTTGGGAGTAGCAGTCTGAATAAAAGATATTTCATCGGCTGGGAGGCGTCGCTGAGAGTCCGCTCCTAGCCCATCGGGAGCAATCATGCTCAGGATGAACACAAAAAAGCACAGCATCAACAGCCAACCCATTTGTTGCTTCCATACGCGCAATGGAATCGCCGCCGTCACAGTAATGGCAACGAGCAGCACCGCTAAGGCAATGCGCCAGATGGGATTTGCCAAGACTGGAGCGATGAGAAAGCTCATCAACCAAGCTATTTTCACCCTGGGGTCGAGGTGATGCAGCCAAGTGATTGGTTGTTCGAGGTACAGCCCCAGCGGCAGCGATCGCAGTAAATCCATAGAAAATTAAAAATTAAACATTAAAAATTAAAAATGCAAAAATGTATTTTACATTTTTAATTTTTAATTGATTAAACACGAGTGGCTCGGTTACTACGACTACCCGCTTCCATCTCGCGGACTTTTTTCCCTCTCCAGAATAAGCGCACTGGGGTTCCAGTAAAACCCAACTGTTTTCGGAATTGACCTTCGATGTAGCGGCGATAGTTGTCATTGAAGCGTTTGGGATCGTTGACAAATAGCGCGATCGCTGGAGGTTGGCTGCTCACTTGGGTGCCGTAATAAATCTTGCCCTGACGCCCTTGGCGGGTCGTGGGCGGGGAAACCCAAGAAATCGCTTCTTGTAGCACTTCATTAATTACAGCAGTCGTGACGCGGCGTTTGTGTTGTTCGGCTGCTGTATTCACTAAATCTAGAATTTTTTCCACCCGCTGACCTGTTTGAGCGCTGACAAAAATTGTTTCTGCCCAATCGATAAAGTTCAACCGTCCTTTAAAGTTGCGTTCAAACTCGTAGATGGTGTAGGAATCCTTTTCAACAGCATCCCACTTATTGATGACGATGACACAAGCGCGACCTTCTTCATCAATCCGCCCAGCCAGTTTTTGGTCTTGTTCGGTGATGCCATCCACCGCGTCAATGACTAATAAAACTACGTCGGCGCGACGAATTGCTTTAAACGCACGATTAATCCCAAAAAATTCCGGGCCGTATTCAACGTTTTTCTTTTTGCGAATCCCGGCGGTATCGATCAATCGGTAGGTTTTACCGTTGCGTTCTACTACCATATCGATGGCATCGCGGGTCGTGCCAGAGATGGGGCTAACGATAGAACGATTTTCGCCGACAAAAGCGTTCAGCAAGCTAGATTTCCCGACATTGGGACGTCCGACAATGGCGACTTTAATTTCTTCAGTTTCTGGGATTTCTCCTGCTGGCACGATATAGGTAATCAGGGCATCGAGTAATTCGCCGGTGCCACTCCCATGAATGCCAGAGACGGGGAAGGGTTCGCCCAATCCCAGTTCCCAAAACTCCATTGCTTGGGTGAGACCTTGTTCGGAGGATTCGCATTTATTCACCGCTAGCAGGACGGGCACGGGTTGTTGACGCAACCAGTCGGCGATCGTTTCATCCGCTGCTGTTAACCCACTCTGACCATCAACGACAAAGATTGCGGCACTCGCTTCTGAGAGTGCCAACATTGCCTGTTCCCGAATTAGGGGTAAAAACTCGGTGTCATCATTAAACACCAAGCCGCCGGTATCGACGATGACAAACTCCCGGTCTTCCCAGAAGGCGGAACGATAGGTGCGATCGCGCGTGACTCCAGGTTCATCATGCACAATGGCGTCTTGTACACCTGCCAATCGATTGACAAGAGTAGATTTGCCCACATTCGGGCGACCGATAATAGCGACAACAGGCAGGGACATAACCAGATATGCTCATCCGAGTGGATGATGACAGCTCCAAATTTATATTGTATCCATCCTGGATAGACGTGATGTTTTCTGCGGTGACTATCCATGACACATCAGCCAACGTTCGGAAAAGTTTTCGTAGCGATCGCTTTGGGTGCAGTGACGACTTTGACTGGGTGCAGTTCGCTCGAATCCTCTGCCAACCCTGTAAAAGAGGAGGATTTAACCTTAGCCTTTACATCAACTACGGCATCCCAGCCAGCCCAGCCACTCAACACGCTTACAGGGCATTCTAAGTATGTGCAGGCGATCGCCATCAGTACCGATGGGCAGATTCTTGCCAGTGGCGGTGAAGATGGCACTATCAAGTTGTGGAATTTACCCAAAGGTATCCGCATCCGTACCCTAGCAGGACATATCAAACCCATTCATGCCGTTGCCATTAGTCCGGATAAAAAACTTGTCGCCAGTGGCAGTTATGACGGCACCATCAAGATATGGCAACTCAGTAACGGGGCACTCATTCACACCCTTAACGGGGATTCCACCTCAGTTTTATCCATTGCCATCAGTCCCAATGGAAAAACTTTAGCCAGCAGTGGTTTAGACAAGACGATCAAGCTTTGGCAGCTGAGCAACGGGGAACTCATCCGCACCCTGACGGGGAATTTAGATGCGGTGAATTGCGTTACCTTTAGCCCAGATGGGGGCACATTAGCCAGTGGTAGTGCCGATCGCTCGATCAACTTATGGAATCCGCGCACGGGCATCCGCATTCGCACCCTAGAAGGGCATTCTGACTGGGTGAATTCCGTCGCCTTCAGTCCCGATGGAAAACTCCTGGCGAGTGGCAGTAATGACGGCACCATCAAGCTGTGGAATCCTCGCAACGGGGAAGCGATCGCTACTTTGAAGGGAAATGCCACGTTAATTAATTCTGTTGCTTTCAGCTCCAAGGGACAGACAATCGCCAGCGGCAGTTTGGACAATACGATCAAATTGTGGAATCCTCGCACTGGCGAACTCAAAAGCACTCTGGCAGGAGATGACAGTAAAGTAAATTCTTTCGCTTTCAGTCCCGATGGGCAAACTTTAGCGACTGGCAGCCATGATGGCAGCATTAAGATTTGGCAGGTGCCTGCTCAAGAGTGAATAGGAAAGTTTTTCTGATTAACAATTTTCAAGTGGATATGATGCCAGCTTTTCAACTTTCCTCTGCCATTGTCCGTCGCGGTGCAAATTTAAAAACGCGATCGCCCTGAGTAACAATTGGGATAATTTACTCCTTTCGCCACCCAGCAACTACACTGTAGATTTTGAGGGTCAGACGTAAATCCCTGCAACAGAGGTTAGCCATGTACGTATTGATTGGTGGAGCAGGACTGGTCGGGCTGGACTTAGCCCAACAATTAGTAGAATTAGGACACACGGTTGCCATCATCGATACCGATCCCACCGCCTGCCGGTATGCTCGCGAACAAGTCGGAGCGATGGCTTTTGAAGGCAGTGCCGTCAGTACGCAAGTGCTAATGGAAGCAGGAATTCGCAAAGCGGATGCGCTTGTTGCCGCCCTCCGCAATGATGCTTTAAATCTAGCAATGGTGACACTTGCCAAGCACTATGGCGTCTCCCATATCGTGACTCGGATGCGCCAAAGTGATTTTGCCGAACCTTATCGGATTGCCGGAGCGCATCATGTCATCAGTACGGTTGACCTAGCCGTGACCACGATGGTGAATGCGATCGAATATCCCCAAGTAGAATCAATGATGCACTTTGAGCAGGGTCAGGTAGAAGTCTTCAAACTCAAAGTGCCACCAGAGTCTGACATTGCGGGTCGTACCGTGGCACAAGTCGCTCAAGATTCTCGGTTTCCCAGCGGTTCTTTAATTATTGGCTATCAATCCCATCCCCAAACCGATCTCGTCATTCCGAATGGAAAGACAGTGCTAGAGGCGGGAGCAACTGTGCTAGTCGTCACGAAATCGGAAAAGTTACATCAAGTGATTGATTTCTTAGGTTTGTGTTCTAGTCATCTTCCAAACTTAGAAGTTGCTCGTTAATGGTTTTGATACGTTCTTGCACCACTTCTTCTGAGAGAATCCGCCTGCGGAGGGCGTCATTGAGTACCTGCTTTTCTGCCAATAGTAATTGCCGACGAATCGTGTCTAATTTTAGGCGATCGCTACTTTCATCAGCAGAGTCTTCGGGACGCTGATTATATATCTCCCGCAACGTTCTTTCAGAAGCTGCTACCCGCACCTGATAAGCTGCTCGCATCTCTTCGTAGATTGATTTTGGTAAAACTCCCGATTTCAGGAGACTCTCTAATTCATCCTGCGCTGCTTTGGCAGTCATCAATTGAGCTTGCAATTCTTCGATCTGCTGCCGTGATTTTGAATGCTGATCGAGCTTTAACCGTCGTACAAACCCCGGTAAACTTACTCCCTGTCCTACTAACGACAGCAGCACAATCCCTAAGACAATCACAACCAGCTTATCTCGTCCTGGCAAATTAGCCGGTAAGCTTAAAGCTAAGGCAGTCGAAAGCGAGCCTTTAATATTGCCCAAAAAGAGAACGTGCCGCCATTTCACCGGAATGGGTTTGTCAAAAAAACGCACTAAGTCCAAGAGTGGATAAACGGTGAGTGCCCTCCCGACTTGGTAGGCAATCAGTGCGAGAAGAACGGCTGGTAGCGTCTGCCAAAGGGTGATGAGATTAATCTCTAAGCCGATGAGTAAGAAAATAAAGGTATTGACGCCAAACCCGGCGAATTCCCAGAAACTGAACAAGGTTACTTGAGTGGAAGCAGAGGTACTGCGAGAAACCCCCAAGTTACCCACAATCAGTCCTGCCACCACAACGGCAACTACGCCGGATACGTGGAAAAATTCGCCCAGTTGAAAGGCTCCCAGCGCTACCGCAACCGTGAGTAGAATCACGCTGAGGGGATCGTCTGCTTGGCTAAATAAACCAATACTGAGATAGCCCAAGGCTAAGCCAACTAAGATTCCGCCGACAATCACGAACAAAAATGCTTGTACGACATCAAGGGGCGTTAATGACCCAGTTGAATTTGCAGTCAAGATCAGGCTAAATAAAACCAGCGCCACATCATCGTTGACTAAGCTTTCACCTTCTACGAGCGTGACCAGTCGGTGGGGAACAGACACTTCCTTGAAAACCGCAATCACTAAGGCGGTATCTGTAATTGACAAAATGACCCCAACTAGCAAGGCGGGAACCCAATCTAAGCCCAGTTCTAGTTTCAGCAAGACTGAGGTGATAGCAGCGCAGAGGGGAAAGCCCACTCCTGCTAATAAGGCAATGGGTTTAAACGTGCTGCGTAGACGACTGACGTCGGTATTAATTGCCGATTCAAACAGTAGAATCGGCAAAAAAAGATTAAAAATCAGGGAGGAATCCAGACGGATGCGACCTGGCAAAAGCTCTGTAATCGCCAACCCTGCCAATACTAACCCTGTAATGTAGGGAATCCGAAATCGTCGAGATAGTAAGGCAACCCCCGTGGCAACCAACAACAAGACGATCAGAAAAATTACTAATTCAGCAACATTTCCCTGATTCTCGCTGCCTGTGACCGTCGGGACTGCCATGAGCGATCGCTCGCTTAGCCACTGCATAGCGCGTACTCACAAGTGATGAACGATACACCAAGGGTCAGGTTCTACAAAACTGCCCTTAGTATCTTAAAGGATGAGCTACGATGCTTTTGTTCTGAGTTAGCAGCCATCACCTTTAAGGGTGCGGCTTTCGTGGGCTTTGGCTGCGGTTGACGCTTCCAATTTTTGCCTGAGCGATCGCAGGCTTGGTTGGTTTAGCCCTTGGCTGAAGCTTGTGGGCTTATATGACAGGTTTGGGAATCCAATGAAAAAACTTTTAGTTACAGGTGCCAGTGGTTTTTTAGGATGGCATCTTTGCCAACTAGCACAACCAGAATGGGAGGTTTATGGAACTTATTTTTCCCATTTCCTAGAGATTCCTGGCGTAAATTTGCTGAAAGTTGAGTTAAAGGATTATCAGGAACTCAAGCATCTGTTCCAAGAAATTCAGCCAGATGGAGTGATTCATACCGCCGCGCGATCGCAACCTAATTTTTGCCAACAATATCCTGATGAATCCTACCCAATTAATGTCACCGCATCTGGTAATATTGCCGGACTTTGTGCGGATGCTTCGATTCCTTGCGTTTTCACTTCAACTGACTTAGTTTTCGATGACTTAAACCCTCCCTATCGGGAAACCGATCCCGTGTCTCCTGTCAATGTTTATGGGGAACAAAAAGTGATGGCGGAGCAAGGGATGTTAGAACGTTATCCGATGACTGCTGTTTGCCGAATGCCTTTAATGTTTGGGATGGCAACGCCTACCGCCACAAGTTTTATGCAGCCATTTATCCAAATGCTGAGAGAGGGGAAAGAATTAAGTTTATTTATCGATGAATTCCGAACACCAGTCAGCGGAACAACGGCAGCAAAAGGGCTTTTATTGGCATTGGAAAAAGTAAATGGACGCCTTCATTTGGGTGGGAAAGAGCGGATATCGCGTTATGAGTTTGGACGCTTATTAGTGGAAGTTTTGCAACTCCCTGAAGGGGGGCTTAAATCTTGCCGACAAGAAGATGTAAAAATGGCTGCGCCAAGACCAACAGATGTTTCTTTAGATAGTTCAAAGGCTTTTGAATTAGGATACTCGCCTTTATCTGTACGGGAAGAGTTAGCGGCATTGCGGGAGAAGGTTTGAGATTAATTGTTTATAACAGTTGTCATTTGGAACCTCACCCCCAGCCCCTCTTTGCAGGCGGAGAGGGGTGCCGGAGGCAGAGAGGGATAAGTTCAAGGGGGTTCATGCAATGTAAATACTGAGTATTAAAAAATATTCACTAACGAGCTTTATATGCTTGCCAAAAATACAGCCCATTTGTGACCAAAAACAGTGGCATTACTACCGAAAAAAAATCTACGCTCAATTCAGCAGAATGTCCCAAACTTACCTGGATAATCTGCCATTCTATAAATGCAAGTATCCACATAACTTCTGCCTTATTCCAGTCTAATAAATTAACGGCTAGCTGATATTGTTTAGCGACATTTTGCTCTGTAATTCCCCAAATATAATTAAAAGTATGGGGAAACTGACGCAGCACTGTAAACGCTACATAAACTAAAACAGATAAGCTGGGGAAAAGCCAGATTAATTGTTTGCTACCCGTAGCATTTGGTTTGCCTCCCATCTTAAAATGAATGGGAATACTGTTGGGTAGATTTGGCCAAGATTGTAGGGTAATTACAATGATGCAGAAAAGCCCTGCAACTGCGGCTATTTCTAACATCAAACTAATAGGCGATCGCGCTATTGTCAAAATCGGTCGTTGATTTGATGGATTCCTCGTCATAGGGTGAATTGCTAGGCGATAACCGGATATACTTAACACACAGTTTATCTCTAAAGTCAATAGTCAATCGTCATAATTAGAGAAAAGTTAGTAAAGTAATCAATCTTAATATTGGCGGATAGAAGGTTGATGGGCTACAACAAATGGAAAGCATAGCCAACCTGTGACAGATGATATTTGAATTTACAGCAGCAAAGATTGCAGAAATTGCCTTTGGCGGAATAATAGAAGGTGGCGCTGGTAAGTTGACGGAAATCGCCATTGAAAAGGCAAATCTGCTACGCCAGAAGATTTGGGCTAAATTACAGGGCAATGCAGACGCAGAAAGAGCCATTCAAGCCGTTGAGCAAGGTTCGGAGTCAGAATTAGCACAGGTTACTGAATATTTGCAGGCTTGCATGGATCAAGAGCCAGCATTTGCCGAAGAGATTCGGATGATCGCTAAAGAAATTCAAATCAGCAACACTCAGGACAATAGCAGGACTCAGATTAACCGGGATAATGCCAAGGGCTATCAAGTAGAAACAGTTAATTCTGAAAGCGTGCAGTTTGGTGACACCATCAACAACCACTGACTGCTGGTAGACAATCAAGGAACTAACCCTCAACCAGTTCAAAACTCAGCTAACGTCGATGAAAGACGCCCTCACTTGAAGCGTTGGCAAGGGCGCACGCAGGAAAGGCAGAAAATCGGGGAATGGATGGCGGATGGAAATATCCTGCTGATTGGCATTACGGGTTTGGGTGGCCTTGGTAAATCTACCCTAGCAGCCAAAATCTATGATGACTATAGCACTGAGTTTGATAAAAAATTCTGGGCAGATGTTAGTCGCCGCGTGACTTTTACCGAGTTGGCGCGACGAATTTTGCTGCGGTTGGGACTTTCCCCGCCAACGGTAAAGGCAATTCCAGAATTGTCGCTGGTGGATGGGTTGGTGAACCATCTGCGGGAGGGGCGGTATTTACTTGTCATTGACAACCTGGAAAGTCTGCTGCAACAGGATGGGCAATGGTTGGATGCTATTTACCAGCAGTTTTTTCACGGTTGGCTGGGATGTGGCGGTAAGAGTGTGATTCTGGTAACGACGCGGGAACGCCCGGATTTGTCAGAGATTAACTTGAAATGGCTTCCTTTACCGGGATTGTCACCAGCAGAGGGGGCTAATTTGTTGACGACTTTAGGAATTCTGGGGACTGAAGCAGAATTGCTAGAGTTTGCGAAAAAGGCAGAGGGGCATCCCCTGCTGCTGACGTTGGTTGCAGGTTTTTTGAAGGCAGAGGAGGAATCAGATCCGCAGATTAGCTACTTACAGAGGTATAGTTTGGCTGACGTGGCCCAGCTAGTGACTGACGAGAAGTTGAAAGGGTTGCACCGGGGCAAAATCGATATTTGGATGCGCCTGGTGTTAGATGCCAGCTTTAACCGCCTTAGTGACAAGTTGCAAAGACTGCTACTAAATTTGAGTGTCTATCGGATTCCTTTCAATGCGGCGATGGCAGATGTCCAGTTACCAGGGGAAGAGGTATCGGAACGGGATTTAAGGCAGTTGGCTAGGCGTTCTCTGTTACAGGAGGAAAGGGACAACAACGGAGGGCGATGGTTTCAGTTTCATCCGTTCATTTTGGCGTATGTCAAGCAAAAGGCGGGCGATCTGACCGAGGCGCACCAAAAGGCAATTGCATACTACAAAGAAAATGCCAAATCAGAACCTTGGCAGACAATAAGTGATATAGCAGAATACTTAGAAGTTTTCTATCACTGTTATCAGATGGGAGAGTATGACGACGCCTTCAAAACTATTTGCCTGTATGAAGATTTTCTAGCTTTACGAGGTTATAACACTGTCCGAGTTGAACTGTACAGGCAGTTAGTTGAAGCATGGCAGCAAAATAACTCCGAGAGTTGGCAATTCGCAGCTTCTCTAAATAGCTTGGGCAATGCTTACAATTCTTTGGGACAATACCAACCAGCAATTGATTACCTTCAGCAGTCTTTGGCAATATCACGAGAGATTAGCCATCCCAATGGGGAAGCTGCTTCTCTCGGCAATTTGGGCAATGCTTACAATTCTCTGGGACAATACCAACCAGCAATTGATTATCTTCAGCAGTCCCTGGCAATAACACGGGAGATTGGTGATCTCGATGGGGAAGCTGCTTCTCTTGGTAATTTGGGCAATGCTTACAATTCTCTGGGGCAATACCAACCAGCAATTGATTACCTTCAGCAGTCCCTAGCAATATTTCGAGAGATTGGCGATCGCAATGGGGAAGCGATTTCTCTCATAGGTTTGGGCAATGCTTGCTATTCTCTGGGACGAAAGCCAATAGCAATTGAATACTATCAGCAGTCCCTGGCAATACTCCGGGAGATTGGCGCTCGCAATGGGGAAGCGACTTCTCTCAATAATTTGGGTAATGCTTACTATTCTCTGGGACAAAACCCAGTAGCAATTGAATACTATCAGCAGTCCTTAGCAGTATTTCGGGAGATAGGCGAGCGCAATGGGGAAGCGACTTCTCTAACTAGCTTGGGCGCTGCTTACAATTCTCTGGGACAAAACCCAGTAGCAATTGAATACTATCAGCAGTCTCTGGCAATACTCCGGGAAATTGGCGCTCGCAATAGGGAAGCTAATACCTGGTTTAATTTAGGAAAAGTTTTAGCAGAACAGAATCTTAAGTGGGACGCTATTCAAGCTTATAAAAATGCCCGTTTCTTATATCATGAAATGGAACTCAGTGCAGAAGTTAAAAATTGTGATATTGCTATTCAAAACATAGGAAAGGTGATTGCAACCACACAAATTAGAGCGCCAGAAATTGATGCTAAACGCAAACCAATTCCCATAGTTCCAGAAGTTACTAGGAAACGGAGGGTGAGAAAGCGAAATAAATCTATATTTAGACAGAATTGGATAGAAGCAATAGTTGGCTTGGTGCGGCGCTGGGTAAAATGGCTGTGGCAAGTAGTATGTCAGAATCAGCGACGTAGGTGAGAGATTTCTTTACGGTTAAAAAAAGATGCGATCGCACACACCAATCAATAAGTGCGATCGCCCTTTGTTTCAAACAATACTAGCTTTGTGAATAAGCTTCCATCGGGAGACAAGCGCAAACAAAATTGCGATCGCCAAAAGCATTATCAATGCGTCCGACAGTAGGCCAGAACTTGTGTTCTCTCGTCCACGGCGCAGGATAAGCAGCTTGTTCGCGGGAATAGGGATGATTCCACTCGGAAGTCATTAAAGCTTCTGCGGTGTGGGGGGCATTCTTCAAGACATTATCTTGAGCGTCCATCTTACCCGATTCAATTTCGGCAATTTCTTGACGAATTGAGATCATGGCATCGCAGAAACGATCCAGTTCTTCCTTTGATTCGCTTTCTGTGGGTTCTACCATCACCGTACCCGCTACAGGCCAAGAAACGGTAGGGGCGTGGAAACCATAGTCCATTAAGCGCTTGGCGATGTCATCCACTTCGATACCCGCAGATTTTTTAAGCGATCGCAAATCTAAAATACACTCGTGCGCCACCAAACCATTCTGCCCTTTGTACAAAACGGGATAGAAAGGTTCTAAGCGACGGGCGATGTAGTTGGCATTGAGGATCGCTACTTTTGTCGCTTCTGTTAAGCCTGCCGACCCCATCATGGCGATGTACATCCAAGAAATGGGGAGGATGCTGGCGCTACCCCAAGGTGCCGCTGCAACGGCACCAATGCCTTGTTCGCCGCCAGTAGGGACAACCGAGTGCCCCGGTAAAAATGGCACGAGATGCGGCATTACCCCAATTGGCCCCATTCCTGGCCCACCGCCGCCGTGGGGGATACAGAAGGTTTTGTGCAAGTTTAAGTGACAAACATCTGCCCCGAAGTCTCCCGGACGGCACAAGCCCACTTGGGCGTTCATATTCGCCCCGTCCATGTAAACTTGTCCGCCATTAGCGTGGACAATATTGCAGATTTCTTTAATCGGTTCCTCAAAGACGCCGTGAGTGGAGGGATATGTCACCATCAAAGCGGCGAGTTCATTGCGATGCTTCTCGGCTTTGGCTTTGAGATCGTCTACATCAATATTGCCTCGATCGTCGCAAGCGATCGCGACTACTTTCATCCCACACATGACCGCACTGGCAGGATTTGTACCGTGGGCAGATTGGGGAATCAGACAGACATTCCGATGTTCTTCCCCGCGACTTTCGTGATACTGACGAATCACTAACAGTCCCGCATATTCGCCTTGAGATCCGGCATTGGGTTGCAGAGAAATGCCCGCAAAGCCGGTGATTTCAGCTAACCACGCCTCAAGCTGCTGGAACAGAATTTGATAACCCCGCGTTTGCGAAGGGGGGGCAAAAGGATGAATTTTGCCAAATTCCGCCCACGACACCGGGATCATTTCCGCCGTCGCATTCAGCTTCATCGTGCATGAACCCAAGGGAATCATGGAAGTTGTCAGCGACAAGTCTTTCGCCTCTAGACGGTGCAAGTAGCGCAACAACTCGGTTTCTGAGTGATAGCGGTTAAAGACGGGATGAGTTAAATAGCTGCTTTTACGGGCAAAAGGTTCCCCTTGTATGGACGGGGTTACGCCTTTCCCCAAATCTTCCACCGTAAAGGGCAACTCATGTGTCCCAGCGAAAATTTCAAATAGGTCTTGCAAGTCCTGTACGGTTGTGGTTTCGTCCAAGCTGATTCCGACCGCATTTGCATCCAGAATCCGCAAGTTAATCTGACGAGCTTGGGCATCTGCAAGAATGTCTTCGAGAGTGCGATCGCCCAACTCTACCCGCAACGTATCAAAAAATTGCTCTGCACCGATGCCGTACCCCAGCCGCTTCAATCCTGACGCCAGAATCCCCGTCAGTTTATGGATATTCTGGGCAATTTTTTTCAGTCCAGCTGACCCGTGGTAAACGGCATACATACTCGCCATTACTGCCAGGAGAACTTGAGCGGTACAAATATTACTGGTCGCTTTATCGCGGCGGATATGCTGTTCGCGGGTTTGCAAAGCTAAACGCAGTGCTGGCTTGCCGTTGGCATCCTTGGAGACTCCAACAATTCGCCCCGGCACCTGGCGCTTATACTCTTCCTTGGTGGCAAAGTAGGCTGCATGAGGTCCCCCATATCCGAGGGGAATTCCAAACCGCTGAGTGCTTCCTACCGCAATATCTGCACCAAATTCTCCCGGTGGTGTCAGCAGCGTTAGGCTCAAGGGATCTGCTGCCACGGTGACTAAAGCACCCACTCCATGAGCTTTTTCTACAAAACCCCGATAATCGTAAATCGTGCCATCTGTGGCGGGATATTGCAGGATCGCCCCAAAGATTGCTTGCTCAAAATCAAAGCTCTGATGAGCGCCGACAATAACCTTAATGCCCAGCGGTCTCGCCCGTGTTTGCAATACTTCAATCGTTTGGGGATGGCAGGCGCTGGAGACAAAAAAGGCGTTTGCCTTGGTTTTACAGAGGCTATAACTCATCGTCATCGCTTCTGCGGCTGCGGTTGCTTCATCGAGCAAGGAAGCATTGGCAATTTCCAGACCTGTCAAGTCAATAATCATTGTCTGGAAATTCAGCAGTGCCTCTAGTCGCCCTTGGGCAATTTCTGGCTGATAGGGGGTGTAGGCGGTGTACCAGCCAGGGTTTTCTAAAATATTCCGTTGAATGACTGGCGGGGTAATGCAGTCGGAATAACCCATGCCAATCAAGGAGCGAAATACCTGATTTTTGGAAGCGATCGCTTTCAATCGACTCAGCGCTGCGTACTCACTCTGGGCTGCGGGAAGCTGGAGCGAATCTGTTTTCGCAGTTGCCCCATTGGGAGAACGCGATCGCCGGATTGCCTGCGGAATCGTTTGGTCGATTAGGGCATCTAGGGTCGATATCCCCAATACCTCAAGCATTTGCTGGACTTCATCCGGGCTAGGGCCGATATGCCTCTGTACAAAAGAAATCGGCTCTCCCATTTCTTCTAGCAGATGCTGACGGCTAGACTCGGTATGAGGGATAGAAATTACCACAGGTTGCTCTCCAGACGCGACTATTTCATATTTTGCAATAATTTTTCGGGGTCAGGCGCTGTAAAAACACCGATTTGCCGCGTCTCGAAGTTACCGCAATTATTAGATTTTAGATTTTGGAAGGAATTATTTATCGGACTAACGCACAGATCCCCCTTGCATCCCCCTTTAAAAGGCTACGGTGTACAGACATCTTTGGTTAAGTGGCAAAACGTTGATCGATCCCCCTAAATCCCCCTTAAAAAGGGGGACTTTGATTGAATTCTCCCCCCTTTTCAAGGGGGGTAGGGGGGATCAAAACGTTGTGGGACAACATTAGAAGACTTGTGTGTACGCAGTAGCCTTTTTAAAAGAGGTTGGGGGGATCTAGATTTCAAGCTTTCAGTGCGTAAGTCCTAACCAAGATACTCTCTCAGAAAGGCAAATCCCCATCCAAAATCTAAAATCTACTCTCCTTCCACCTGCGAACGATACTCATCCGCCGATAAAGCCTCATCCAGCTCATCCGGGTCGTTAATCCGAACTTTTAAAAACCATCCTTCGCCGTAGGGATCTTCCGATACGTGTTCCGGAGCTTCCAAGATGGCAGTATTGCGTTCTATAACTGTCCCGCTGACCGGGGCATACATATCTTCAACCGCTTTCACCGATTCAATTGTCCCAAAACTCTCTCCCTTTGAGAGGGCGTCTCCGACTTCTGGCAAATCCAGAAATACAATATCGCCCAGCTGATCGATTGCAAAGGCGCTGATGCCAATTGTGGCAATTTCACCCTCCAGTCGCACATACTCGTGAGAATCCAGATATTTTAGGTCTTCAGGATATTCCAGAGCCATTGCACTTCCTTCCTCAAATACGCGCTCAAATAGCTTTAACCAGCCATTAAGTTTACAGCTTCAAACCGTAATATCAGAAACATTATGGATAAGAAAAAGCTTAAACGCCTGCTTTTCGGTGAATTTTCTCTTAAAAGACTTATGCGCTCTGCCATTTTCATCTACGCTTTTCTTTGCTTCTACGCCTATTTCTTTTCCGATAGGATGATTTTTGTACCCCAGCCGTCCAGCTATCGGGACAGTAGCGAGATTCTCAAGCTAACCACGGCGGATGGCGTGCAAATCTCGGCAGCTTATCTGCCTAATCCCAATGCCACTTACACAATTTTATATAGTCACGGTAACGCCGAAGACTTATTTGATGTGCTATCGGTGCGTCAAGGTTTGCGGGACATGGGCTTTGCGGTCTTCGCCTACGATTATCGCGGCTACGGAACCAGTCAGGGAACGCCTACCGAGCGCAATTCTTATCGGGATATCGACGCTGCTTATACTTATCTGACTCAGCAGCTGGGTGTGCCACCGAATCGAATTATTGCCTATGGGCGTTCGGTGGGAAGTGGGCCAGCTGTGGATTTGGCTTCTCGTCAACCGCTTGCGGGTTTAATTGTGGAAAGTGCGTTTATTACGGCGTTTCGAGTGCTGACGCGCATCCCGATTGTGCCCTTTGATAGGTTCCGCAATCTCGACAAGATTAAAAAGGTGCGTTGCCCAGTCTTAGTCATGCACGGGAGGCGGGATGAAGTGATTCCCTTTTGGCACGGGGAGCAACTTTTTGCGGCTGCTAACGAACCGAAGCGCTTTTTGTGGGTGGATGAAGCCGGTCACAATGACTTTAGCTGGGTTGCGGCACAGCAGTCTGAGAAAGCTGTGCGGGAGTTTGCCCAGTTGGTGGAGCAGTTTCAGCGCAATCTGCCCAGAGGCTGAAGCTTTGGGCTAGGTAAACTTGCAGCAGGCTTGACGGAAGGAGCGGTTGAAGCCGTGCAGATAACCTTGATTACTGACTCCCCGCCAAGTCGGCAACAACGCCCTCTAATCCAGCCACCACACGCGCCAAGCGGTCGTAATCAATTTTATCGGGGGTATCTTGTGAAGTGTGATAGTGGGGGTAACGGGAGGGTGCAGTGTCTGTAACGATGATGCCGGGATAACCTTGCTGCCAGAAAGACCATTGATCCGACCAGCCGACGCCGGGAATACTTTCTGGGAGGGCGGCACCTTCGGAGGGGAACTTCGCGTGACGACGGAAAGATGCGATCGCTTTCCTCACCAAATCAGCGGAGGTTGGGTTGCTCACAAAGGCAATAAAGTTACCCTGTGAGGGATAAAACAGGCTTAAGGGAAATGGGTATTTCTGGGTTCCTGGCTTGTCGGAGTAGTAGCCGATTGTTTCCAAACTGAGCATGGCAACAATATTTTCACCGGCGTTGCGGCAACGTTTGGCATAAACGACGCTTCCCATTTCCGGCGTTTGGAAAAATGGCGGTTCCTCATTCACAAACTCAACGAAGCGCAGAGTTCGGGAAGTCTTTTTTCCAGCAAAGGTACGCGCCAACTCTAGGACGGCTGCGGCACCCGTGCCGTTATCATTGGCACCGGGACTTCCAAATACAGAGTCATAGTGACCTCCAATCACCACAATCTCGTCGGCTCGATTTGTCCCGACAATCTCGGCTTCTAGGTTGTAGTAGGTATTCTCAGCAATTTTATATCCTTGCCGTTGAACTTTATAGCCAGCACTCCTCAACGATGCTTCCAAGAAATCAGCCGCCGCCTCCAGATTCTTATAATTTGAGAAGCTGTGTTCTCCCAGTTCACCGGCAATCTTTTCCACATCTTGCCGGAGGGCATCTCGCAGCGTTTCCTCCTGCGGAGTCAGCGGCGGCAATGCAGCTTGGTAACTGACTCCGGGCATCCAAATCGCGGTAAACCACGCCCAAGCGATCGCAATGCCTAGAAGAATGCCAATGATAGCAAGCCTAGTCAATGCCCCCCGATTCACCAACCACCTTCTCCACCCACCTCGGTTCGCCATACATTTACTTGCTGGGGAGACGACTGGGGGAGCGATAAAAAGGTTTTTTAACCACAACGGCTGGATAAGCTTTGCCCCGGATTTCTACCTCCAATTCCTGACCAATCTGAGCCAGATTCGGAGGAACATAGGCGAGGGCGATGGGTTGCCCTACCGTTGGTGCTAGCGTGCCGCTAGTGACGACGCCGATGGCTTCACCTTTGGATAGCACCGGGTAGCCATGACGCGCAATAAAACGCCCCTGCATTTGCAGTCCGACTAAGCGTCGTTCTACGCCATTTGCCTTCTGTTTTTCTAAGACTGGACGTCCGATAAAATCGCCTTTCGTATCCAGATGAACCAGCCAACCCAATCCAGCTTCTAAAGGGGTGGTGCTTTCGTCCATATCTTGCCCGTAGAGGCCCATTGCTGCTTCCAGGCGCAGGGTGTCTCTGGAACCGAGTCCGCAGGGTACGACGCCAGCAGTGAAGAGACTGCGCCACAAGTCTACCCCTACTTCTGGGTCTACCATCACTTCAAATCCATCCTCTCCGGTGTACCCAGTCCGGGCGATGAAAGCTGGCTCATTCAAGACAGTTGCTTCCAAATGTCCAAATGCCTTAATCGGCGTCAGGTCTTCTTTGACAAATTCCTGAAGATATGCCAGCGCTTGTGGTCCCTGAACGGCAATCAAAACTTTTGCCAGGGAGAGATCCTCGAAATCAATTTGAGAAGATTCCAGTTGAGCAAATAGCCATGCTTTATCTCTGGATCGGGTGGCGGCGTTGACAATCATCGCGCCTCGCTGCTCGCCGTCTGCATCTTCACCCTGATAATAGAAGATAATGTCGTCCAAAATGCCGCCGTGAGAATTCAACAGGACGGTGTACTGAGATTCACCAGCTTTCAAGCGGCTCAAATCTGAGGGAACGAGAGGCTGTAAGTACGAAATTAGCTGTTTCCCTTTGAAGGTAAATTTCCCCATGTGGGAGATGTCGAACATTCCCGCTGTGGTGCGGACTGCCAGGTGTTCTTGCCCGATTCCGGTGTATTGTACGGGCATTTCCCAGCCGGAAAAGGCAGTCAATCGGGCTTTTTGTTCTAGGGCAAGTTCATATAGGGGAGTACGGGCAAGGGCAATCGCCGTCTCTGGATGCAATTCTTCTGACTTAGCCACAGATAGTCATTCCGTCGCAGGTGGATATCTTTTATCCTACGGGATGCTTCTTGCTTGAGCAGTATAAAACGGCAGGTAGCGATCGCACTCTTTGATGTAGTGGATGCGATCGCCCTCTTTGGATGTGGTGGATGCGATAGCGAAGCGCTGACTTGTCAGTTCGCACTCTTTGGATATGGTGATGCGATAGCGAAGCGCTGACTTGTGGCGATCGAGGTTTTGAAGGAAGCAAAGCAACCTATGACCGTTGCAGAAATCACGCAAGCCATCCTTGATAGAGGCTTGTATACCTTCAACACCAAAGACAAACGAGGAATGGTACGGCGAGCGATCGAACGACACTGTGAAGGAGTAACAAGGAAAGATTCCATCTCTCCTAAGTATTTTCAAAAGAATTCTGAATCTAAGTTTTTTCTAAAAGATTAGTCTCTCTCGGAGTCAATCTATATTAGATATGTCTATTCAGGATATTACTTCTCAAGTACTTCCAATATAGGAGTCTATTCCTAATTCAACTTCAAAAAATAATTTTGGATGAATCTGCAAGTCGATATTGAATTTTTCTTTATATGAGTAGGCTTTTACATCCGGCTGTAAACCCTTTAAGAAAGTGCAACTAGATGCTAAAAACTGGCTTGTTTCTAGTTGCTTAACTACTCGAAATCCATGAATTTCTCGTAATAAATTTCGGCACTCATTCAAGTCTGTAATAAAGCGTTGTTCAGACGGACTAAATATCCTGGTCGTTCTCCCTACTAAAGCCTTAAAAGTTGATGAGTAACTTATTTTTTCGTACCTATCATCTCTTAACCCTCCTGAAGTCACGATAACTATCCCTTCCCTATATCCTAAGAGAAGTAATATACATTCTACAGAACGATGAATGTAAAGGAGAGAAGCTTGGTAGTTCTCAACCTTAAGCCAGTATTCAGCTAAAGATAGAAAATATCCCGAAGCAGCTTCCAGTTTCTCTAATCCTATCAAAGCTAACCATTGTCCTAACCCCTTAGCTAAACGTTTATTAAGTGCAAGAAGTGGCTGTAGAGACTGAATGCTTTTCAATTGCTCAAGGTCACAATTAGTTTGAAATTTGTTTAAACATTGCTGAATCTTTAAAGGCTGATTCCACCAAGAATAAAAATCTTCTCGCCTTACAAGATCAAAAGGAGATGTTTCCAGGAAAGCTTCTCGGAGAACACTAATATAGTTTATTAATTCGTCCAACAGCCATTCTGTGCGATACATATAGTGGTTCTGAAAATTAATCCTTGAAAAAACTTCTCTAAGACGCTGACATGTATCAATATCTAAGTTGTTAAATCCTTGTAAAAACTCTTTCAGCAAACATATAAGATGACTCGATGATGAGTTACAGCAGCTTGAATCAAGTTCAAATTCTTCTTCTTGCGTTACTGCAAGATACCAAGCAAAAATCTCAGGGTTCTTTTTAACACTAGGCTTAAGCTTGAATGTCGTACAATTCTCAATTGCGTTCTCCTCTAAAAAGAGTTGATAGTACTCATAATTTTCGTGAGTTACCAATGTGTAATCAAAAATACAGCAAGCAGAAGTTTCCCAAAAACCTATTCGTTTTCCCATCTAAGTTCCGTTAGGTCTAGATCTAGTCTATTACCAAGCTTTTCTAAAGCTTCTTTATGTTCTTTCTTAGCTAGTATTGAAATTTCATCGTTGAATTTCTCTTGACTCTCTTGAGCTAATTTCTCAAGTTTATCTTTCAAGCCACGTTGATATGGACGATTAATCCAATCTTTCTTAACCGTCTCAAGTATTCTCGCAAGTAAGCTATCTCTATATTCCTTTAAGGAATTTTTTGAGGAATCGATGATAAGAGTAAATATTTCATCACCCTGATTCTCAAAATTTTTCTTCAGTAAATCATACAGCTTATTTTTGCTATTCATCTGAAGTAGTGATGCTTGTAACAAGTTCTTCCAAGCCTTTCTAGAATTTTGGGTCAAAATAACCCTACTTCCTGAATAGATTAATAGATTAGTATATGGTGAATTTTTTTCAAAAAGCTTGCTCTCTGGTATAAATGCGAATTCATTCAGTGCTTCAATAAGAATTTCTGCCGTTTTGGCAGGAGAAATTGAGAAAGTTTTAGTTAGGTCTGTAGACATCTGTGCCCAGACACCTATTAAAGCTTGTTGAAAGACATTGAGGAAATAAACCTCACTTTCACCCCTTGGAGAAATTAAATTATCAAATTCATTCTCCTCATAGTTCTTTAACGATGCTTGATCCTTATTAGTGCAACGCCTGAATCGAGCAAGTACTTCTTCTCGAAATGCAGCAGCATTGTTTTTTCCTTGTTGAACTTGCTCATCAACTTTTTTCACTGCCTCTAAAAAATTTTCTGTAACTCTTTTGTATGGTTCAGGTTCAGTGAAAAGAATATTTAGAGATGGTGTAATTAGCTCATTGATCTGCTTTTGCAAAATTCGTTCTTGCGATGCATGAAATTCATCTTCAGCAATCGAGATTGCTTCAACTGCATTTTCATCCGTCTGTAATTCTGCTTCAATCTGCTGTAAACCTAACAATTGGTATTGAAAGCCGTTGGCAGCAGAAGAAAATGCATGTGCTCTCAAAGCTTCAGCTAAAATTGAAACAGTAGTAATTGAATACTTTCTTTGAACAGTGTTTGATCGGCTGTCTTTTCTTTCATTCCATTCGAGTTGTTGAAGCTTGGAACAACATGGATCAGGATTCGATCGCTTCCACAAGTTTGCCAAGCTTCTTACAGCCATTGATGCAAGGCTCTTATCTCTAAGCAAATCAATAAAGTGCCCAGATACTTCCTTGGCGGTGGTATTGATAGTTACAAACATCTCTCGAAGGTCTTTCATGATAGATTCATGTGTTCCCTGAGAAACAGAGGCTGCTGGAGTAAATACTATACAAGCAGGTAGTTCTACAGATTCAAGTAACTCTTTGCTCTTGTCAGCAAGACGTCTCAAAGCTTCAAAGCGGTGTTGTCCATCAATTACTACCAAGTCAATTTTCCTGCTGTTATACTTGAAAGTAGCCCAAGCAGGAACATAATTCCAAGCACTACCATCATCGGCAGTAATAAAATGTCCCGTATCAGTATCCGTAGTAGGAAGTTCTACACAAAACTTGTCTCTATCAAATAAGATTTTAATTTCCTCATCAACAATATTTCGTTCAACTAATTCATAAACATCCTTGATTTGGTTATTCTCCAACGAAATTACTGAAACTATAATGGGCGGGAAAAACAGTACTCTCCCAGCGCCTTTCGTTAAATACTCCTTGATAATTTTCTCATCAACTCTTTCATAATCAACGTCCCGTTGCACCATATCTTCAAAGCCAATTTTTGAAAATTCTAGTGCAGAGGATGAGGCAGCAGTAGATAACCTATTAATGTCTTTGATGCTTAAACAACAAAGAAAATAGTTTACTTCATAGCTTTCAGCTGTCTTAAAGCGACCAAAAACTCCATCTATTGAGTCGGTAAAAATCTGTATTTCTTTTTTAGGTGGTTTAGCCATTATCGCGATTGACTCTCAAGCGTTAGTTAGATCCAGCAGTAAGTGTTACGACTATTTTTTTAGTTAGAATAATAGTCAGTGTTACTTGTGGGCATGATTAAGTCTGCTATGGATTTTAAGCCTATGTCTAGCAGATAAATATCCGATACATCTGTGAAGATGTAGTCGAAATTGAACAGCTAAGTTTTCTTGGGATGTGTCTATTTTATCCAAATGACAACGTTGCCTACGAGCAATGACAAGTAAATCAGCTATTTCGCCTCCAAATATCTGCCAAGTCATCTCCACATTGCTATCAGCAGGGATCGCGATAGGCGATGGTGGAGTAGGTTCTGCTAGAGAGCGGCAGAACGCCCATCGACAAAGAATATTCCACTGATCGATCTTGGTAGAACGCTTGAGCTTGATCAGTTGATCCTTTGCAGCTTGAGAAATACGGACTCGTTCGACAGGGAGTTCCATAGGCTTTACCAGAAGGAACCAGGTTTTACTTGGGTTTGATGTTCCGTGCGATCGTACTTAAGCAAGTATTCACGAGCGATCACCCCATTCTCCCGCAACCGCTTCACCTCCGTCTTGCCAATCTCAGTATCAGTCGAGAGGAGCAACGCTTGGTGACTGGCTTGCGGGAAGTAGCGATCGACCAAGTTATTGCGGTGAGAGGAATCAAGCCGACCTAGTGGAGTATCGATCGCCACAGGTAACTGCCGACCAGAGGCACGGGCTAATCCCCACAATAGAGAAATTGCCAATAGTTGCTTCTCACCAGCAGACAGCCGATGTTTGGGGACAGGCTGCCCTTCGTAGTCAAATAGGGAGAGGCTGAAGGTTTCAGTGTCGATTTGGACACGATGGACTAAATTCGATTTGTGCAGTAAGTAGAGGAAGCACTCAGTTACCAAAGTCTCAAGCTGATTGAGTTTACGGAGTTTCAGCTTTTGCTTGAACACTTTGAGGGTGTCTTGAACTTTGGCGATCGCCGCTAGTGTATGCTCGTCATTTTTGCGGTCGATCGCCAGCTTGCCATAATCCATCAATTCTTGCCTGGTGCGAGCAAGCGTTTGTTCTGCTTGGTCAATAAGCCGCTGACTGTGTTCGCGATCCGCTTTGAGGCTCACGACTTCTTATGACTTTACCCATAAGTTTGCCATTCCGGCAAACTTATGGGTAAAGTCACAGGAGAGGTATTGGGGGTGAGGTTTATTCTTATGGAGCTAAGCGGATTCGAACCGCTGACCCCCTCAATGCCATTGAGGTGCTCTACCAACTGAGCTATAACCCCTTACGGTGCTTTATGATTATGCCTTAAAAATTCGCAAGTCGTCAAGTAAAATTTCCGCAACGATAAATTAATAAAACGAACAGGGGTGTTGAGCAAGATGGCTGATATAACCCATGTAGCTGTTCATCAGGAAATATACGACTAGCATGGCGGCGGCTGATAGCGCCACCAGGGTGCCAGCAAGCATTAAGGAGAACTCCTGTTGGTCGAAGGCTTCCTGCATCAGGTGCAGCGACCACGCCACCAGAGCCACATCAAAAATTAAAATACCAACTAACATAATTTACGTTTTGTAACACTTCCTTTATTCTAATATATACAACCGAACAGATTGATGCTACAAAGCCAAAGCCGCTTCTTCCAGAAGGAAGAAGTTTCGCCTTTACAAAAGCCGCACCGGCACCTGATGCTCTGCGAGATAGTTTTTAATTTCTGATACAGTGAGTTCTCCGTAATGCAGGAGAGAAGCCAGCAGTGCCGCTTCCGCTTTCCCTTCCGTTAAGGCGTCATAAATGTGACTCGTGTTACCAGCACCACCGGAGGCAATTACTGGAATTTGTACTTGTTCCGCTATAGTGCGGGTAAGCTCTAAATCATAGCCTGCCTTAGTTCCATCGGCGTCCATACTGGTAACGAGCAGTTCGCCCGCGCCGCGTTGCTCGACTTCTTGCGCCCAATTAATTGCATCGATGCCTGTGTTTTCCCGCCCCCCCCGCACGTAAACATCCCAACCGGGGTTGGTGGGGTCTTGCCGTTTTCGTGCATCAATTGCTACCACAATGCACTGATTGCCGAAGCGATCGCTCGCCCGATCGATCAACTCTGGATCGCGTACCGCCGCCGAGTTAATGCTGACTTTGTCTGCGCCAGCCCTTAACAATTGTTTAATATTTTCTAAGGATTGAATTCCCCCGCCCACCGTAAGGGGTATAAATACCTGCTCAGCGGTGCGATATACCACATCCAGAATGATGCCCCGGTCTTCGTGAGTGGCAGTAATATCCAGAAACACCAACTCATCCGCACCCGCCTGATTATAAGCTTGTGCCAGTTCCACCGGATCGCCAGCATCCTGGAGATTGACAAAGTTAACCCCTTTGACAACTCGCCCTGCTTTCACATCTAAGCAAGGCAGTATTCTTTTTGCAAGCATGACAATCCTCTGGTTCCCCGATGTAATGATAATGAAAGCCTATACACTCTAGACCTTCTGTGTCTTCATGTCTTGGTATTGTTTTTAAAATAAATTTTTAATCATGGCGATAATTTCTTCTAAACAGCAGCCTCAAGAACCCAATGGGAAACCCCAGGAACGCCGAAAGCCAGCGGGACGCCGCAAATCTCAGCCAGAGGAAACGGTTGAAGAGTTATTGCAGCCAACCGTCGCAATGGACGAAACCGAGAAGCAAGAAGAAGGTCTGCGACCCCAGCGACTGGCTGAGTATATTGGGCAAAAAGACCTCAAGGGCGTTCTAGAGATTGCGATTCAAGCGGCAAAAGGCAGAGGCGAGTCGATGGATCACTTGCTGCTGTATGGCCCGCCGGGTTTGGGCAAAACCACGATGTCGCTGATTTTGGCGACGGAGATGGGAACCACTTGTAAAATCACCTCTGCACCCGCGTTGGAGCGTCCCCGCGATATTGTGGGGATACTGATGAGCCTAAAGCCGGGAGATATTATTTTTATTGACGAAATCCACCGCTTGAGTCGGATGACGGAGGAATTGCTTTATCCGGCAATGGAGGACTTTCGGTTAGATATTACGATTGGGAAGGGTCAAAGCGCGAAAACTCGCAGCTTGCCGCTACCGCCCTTTACGTTAGTGGGAGCAACGACGCGGGTAGGTTCGCTGTCGTCACCCTTGCGCGATCGCTTTGGTTTAATTCAACGGTTACGCTTTTATGAGTTGGATGAACTGATTTTGATTGTGCAGCGGACGGCTGAAGTGATCCAAGCCCCGGTTACACCAGATGGTGCTGAAGAAATTGCGCGTCGTTCCCGTGGAACTCCCCGAATTGCCAATCGCCTTTTAAAACGGGTGCGAGATTTTGCTCAGGTAAAAAAAGTTGGGGAAATTACACAACCTATTGCAGTGGAAGCTTTGGAAGTCTTCGGTGTCGATCCAATGGGTTTAGATTGGGCAGATCGGTTAATGCTGACCGTCATGATAGAACAATTTAATGGGGGGCCTGTAGGCTTGGAAGCGATCGCCGCTGCCACAGGGGAAGATGCCCAAACAATTGAAGATGTCTACGAGCCGTATTTATTGCAGATTGGCTATTTGCACCGAACGCCTCGCGGTCGCATTGCCACTCCCGCAGCCCGAAAGCACTTAGGATATGATTCGTCATTATTCTAAGGATAATAAGCTAAAGACAAATGACGAATACAGCAGTAGTAGGATGGGCATTGCCCAGGAATTAGCTTTCTGCTGGGCAGCGCCTATGCTACCAAATTCTAAAAGCCAAGATAATATGATTCGTTGGATTCTGACTTTACTGAGCATTCTGTTTATTACTGTTTCAACTGGGTTCGTAAATGTGCCGCTAGCGATCGCCCAAGAACCACCTTCCACTTACACGGAAACTGAGTTGCAGGAAGGAGACGAACTAGCGGCTAAAGCGTTTACCGCGACAAATGCCGGTGATTTTGTTACGGCTGAAGGGTTATGGACTCAGCTAATTGAGCGATTTCCCACTAATCCGGCTATTTGGAGCAATCGGGGAAATTCCAAGGTAAGCCAGAATAAATTGTCAGATGCGATCGCTGACTTTAATAAATCTATTGAACTCGCCCCGAACGCTACCGATCCTTATCTAAATCGCGGTACTGCATTAGAAGGACAGGGGAAATATTTGGAAGCGATCGCCGATTACAATCGGGTGCTGGAAATCGATCCCAAGGATGCAATGGCTTACAACAACCGGGGGAATGCCAAAGCGGGATTGGGCGAGTGGGAGGACGCGATCGCTGACTACAAAAAAGCCGCCGATCTCGCTCCCAATTTTGCGTTTGCCAGAGCCAATTACGCGATCGCTCTGTATCAAATGGGCGAGCAAAAAGAAGCGATTCGCACTATGAAGAATATTGTTCGCAAATACCCCCAGTTTCCTGATATGCGGGCTGCCCTCACCGCTGCTCTCTGGGAACAGGGAAATCGGGGCGAAGCCGAAAGTAACTGGGTTGCCGTTGTCGGAATCGATCGTCGCTATAAAGACATTAACTGGGTAAAAAATGTCCGCCGTTGGCCTCCAGTCATGGTTGCCGCCTTAGAGAAATTTCTGAGTCTACAATAAAGGCGATTGCAACTACCCCTAAGGTTTGTGCCACAAATATCAGAAAACCGCCTTCTTTAAGAAAGCGGTTTTTTGATTGAGGAATTTTCCGTATAGAGTTTCTGTATAGAGATAGCGATCGCATTTAGTGAGAAAGGGCGATCGCGGTTTTGATTCACTTCTAGGGATGACCTGGAAGCAAATCAAAACTTTTCTACAGTTCCAAGGTAATCTGCTTTGCCACGCTTCCCCCTCACCCTGCCAGGTAAAAAAGAATCACCCATTCAGGTTAGCGATCGCCTTTTTCAACGGTCGATAGACGCCACAGGAGTCATCAAAAAACACAAAAGCTCGAAGAAAGAACTTTTACCTTTTGTGTTTCTACCCGATTCCCCCCATGACTGGGTGGAAGTAAAAAGCCAACGCCAAAATTGCATAAGCAGCCAATAGCAGGGTGCCTTCTAACCAGTTTGACTTGCCATCAGAACTAATCGAATTGGCAATTAATACCGACACCGCCACTGCCACCAATTCAAACGGGTTGAAGTCCAAATCCATCGGTTTGTGCAACGCCCAACCCGTCAGAACGAGAACCGGAGCCACAAATAAGGCAATCTGCAAGCTAGAACCCACCGCCACTGAGATAGAAAGATCCATCTTATTTTTCATCGCTACGGTGACAGCAGTAGCGTGTTCGGCAGCATTGCCAATAATCGGAACCAGGATCACCCCTGTAAACAGCGCCGTCAGACCCAGTTGGGAGGTGGCTTCTTCCAAGGAGGAAACCAATAGTTCCGACTCCGCCGCAACCAGTAGCGTTGCGCCTAATAGCACTCCAATCCATAGGGGCAGGTTAACTTTGTGTTCCGGATCTTCTGGAGCGAGATTTGACTCAGCTAACTCAGTGAGTATCTCCTGTTCTGCCACACCCGCATCGTAGAGATAGCTGTGGGTCTTCATCGAAAATAGCAGCGTCAACCCATAGACTCCGATTAATACTACAGCAACGGCGACCGAAAGTTGCTGGACAATGGCTTCATCAATCCCGGTGGAGGTATAGTCCATCGCGGTTGGTAACAGCATTGCAATCACTGCTAGGTTCATTGCCGAGGCATTTACCCCTGCCACCATTGGCTGAAATTCCTGCTCTTTGAAGCGCAAGCCCCCCAATAGCATGGAAAAGCCCATGACCAGGAGTAAGTTGCTGATAATAGAGCCGGTGATACTCGCTTTGACGACATCCACCAGCCCCGCGTTGAGGGCAACGAGGGAGATAATGAGTTCGGTGGCGTTGCCAAAAGTAGCATTCAGCAGTCCTCCCAAGGAGGGGCCAAGAACAACCGCGATTTCCTCTGTGGCGGTGCCCATCCAAGCGGCAAGGGGAATAATCCCCAGACAAGCGGTGATGAAGACGACTGACGATCCCCATTCCAGAAAGTGGGCCGTAATGGAAATAGGGATAAACAACAAAAGAATGGAAAAAAGCGTGTTTAGAGACAGCATCCAAATTATTCGTATTTAGCTCGTGTCTAGGATAGCCGCTTGTTGAGTGTTCTGGCTTCTTTCAGTCTTTGAGTATGTAACAGAATATTTCTTTAGACGCAGGATTCCTTAAGCAAAGTTAATTTACTATTCATTTGCATGAAGTTAGTGTTCCAAGCATGGCAGCATTACGCTTGAATCATGTAAGTAACAAGTAACTATCCTGGCTTTTCAATTTTGTTCATTGACCGTTACCGGCATGGGGCACAGGCAGTTGCTCATCGGTACGGGCAAAATAATTGGATGTTAAACCGATTGCTTTGACCCCCCCATTTAAGGAGAGAAGGCTTCGCCCCCAAGAGTCTTTGCCATGTTTGGGTGGTGAGTCTTCGCCTTCTCCAGATGGACTGATTTAACTTGCTGTTTCCCTGGCGTTCAAGTAAACGCGGGGATGCTCAGTCTATCTAGATAAGTTATTGACCCTAATTTTTTACTAATTTTGGATGCGATCCTATGACTTCTGCTGCTGAAAGACCAGCTTCACAGTATTCTGCTGAGGGAACAGCAAACACCAGTGTAGCAACCGATCCCCTGCAAACGGCTACCGGCGTTTATGTTACGGTTCACGGTCATTTTTACCAACCGCCCCGCGAAAACCCTTATCTAGATGCGATTGAACGGCAGCCGAGTGCGTCTCCGTTCCATGACTGGAATGAGCGGATTCACCATGAATGCTATCGCCCGAATGCCTTTGCCAGAGTGCTAAATGACCGAGGCGAAGTCGTGGGGATCGTGAATAACTATGAGTATTTCAGCTTTAATATTGGTCCCACATTGATGTCGTGGCTGGAACGCTACGACGTGGAGGTATATCAGCGAATTCTGGAAGCGGATCGCAAAAGTAGCGATCGCCTGAACGGACACGGCAATGCGATCGCGCAAGTTTACAATCACATCATCATGCCGCTTGCCAACGAGCGGGATAAGTACACCCAAATCCGCTGGGGTAAAGAAGACTTCCGTTCCCGATTTGGGCGCGATCCCGAAGGGATGTGGCTGGCTGAAACTGCCGTTGACTATGCAACCTTAGAAGCATTGGTTGCAGAAGGAATTAAGTTCATTGTTTTAGCACCTTCTCAAGCTGAACGTTGCCGACCGATCCCCACAGACGAGCAGCCGGTGACTCAGTGGTTGGAAGTAGGCGGATCTCAGATCGATCCCACCCGTCCCTATCGCTGTTATCTGAAACCCACACTCAGCACGCAAGATTCACCCCTTAACACTGAGTATTCATTCCCCACCAACGAAACCCCAGATACCCCTTACATCGATATCTTTTTCTACGATGGCCCGATCTCGCGGGACATGGGATTTAATGATGTACTGGGCTGGGCTGGGACGCTAGCTGGACGCATCGGTTCAGCAGTGCGCGGGGATCGCCGGACTTCGCAGCTCATCTCTGTTGGCACAGATGGCGAAACTTTTGGACACCACAAAAGCGGGACAGAGAAAACCTTAGCCTTCGCCTTTGTGGACGAGTTTCCCCGGCGCGGCTGGACTGTCACCAACTATGCTCATTACCTGAGTCTGAATCCTCCCACCTGGGAAGTGGAACTGAAGCCAGTCACGGCTTGGAGTTGCGCTCACGGAGTGAATCGATGGCAGGATGATTGCGGTTGCGGTGGCGAAGGTGGCGTTTGGCATCAGAAATGGCGGCGTCCCCTGCGGAATGCCCTAGATTGGTTGCGGGATCAGTTAAGCAAAGTTTATGAAGAAACGGGTCGCCAGTTCTTCCGCGATCCCTGGGCTACACGGGATGAATATATCCACGTAATTCGCGATCGCTCTCCTGCTAATGTAGAGCGCTTCCTCGCCCGCCATCGCACCCGCAAACTAACACCATCAGAACAAGTAGACGCCCTGCGCCTATTGGAAATGCAGCGCCATAGTCTGCTGATGTACACCAGTTGCGGCTGGTTCTTTGAAGAACTCTCAAGACCTGAAGGAACGCAGATTCTCCGCTACGCCGCTAGAGCATTGGAACTTGCCGGTGATGTCTCTGGTGTGCAGTTGGAAAAAGGATTTATCAAACGCCTCTCCCAAGCTCCCAGTAATGTTGATTTATTCAAGCACGGAGCTGAGGTGTACCGGCAACTGGTAGTCAGTGCCCAGATTGGTATAGAGCAAGTGGCAGCACACTATGCCATCAGTTCCCTATTCACTACCTATCCCCAACAACAGCGGGTCTACTGTTACGATGCTCATCAGTTGGATTACCAGATGCAACGCATGGGATCGCTGACTCTAGCGGTGGGGCAACTGCGACTAACTTCAGAAATTACCTGGGAAAGTACTCATTTAGTCTTTGCCGTTCTTCATTTGGGCGGCTGGGATTTCCACTGCTGCATTCAACCGTTTGCCGGTCGCCGCACTTATAGCCAGATGAAAGAAAAGCTGTTTGCGGCTCTGCAACAGGCTAGTGCTGCTCACGCGATCCTGGCGATGTCCCAACTATTTGGGGGTAATTCATTCAATTTGCAGAAATTATTTGCTGAGGAACGGCACCGGATTATGCGGCTGCTGAGTCAGAAAACTTTAACCCGCCTAGACCAGCTTTATACGCAGGTTTACCGGGATAACTACGGCATCTTGATGGCGTTCCAGCGCGATGAGCTGCCCGTTCCGCAAGAGTTGCAAGTAGCCGCAGAAGTGGCAATTTCTAACCGCGCCCGGATGTCTCTACGGGCACTGGAGCAAGAAAACGGTGAACCCCAGCAAGGTTTGAATCAGCTGGCAGAACTGGAAGCGATCGCGAAAGAAGCGAATCAACTGCGCTGTCAGTTGAATATCCCCGATGCCAAGCAAACTTTAGAGCAGTTGATCTTGCGATCGCTCTGGAAGCTTCTGCACGACTCTAACCCAGCCACTCTAGAAGCAGATATCCAACGCTTAGAGCGGATGATTTCTGTAGGCAATCAGCTACACCTCGGCTTATCTTTGCATCGCCCTCAAGAACTCTACTTTAGCTGTCTCCACAGCCAAATTGTGCCGCTGCTGGAGTCAGAAACTAACGGCAATTCGTCTCAGCTACGTCAGTTGCTATTACTCGGTCAAAAGCTAGCTGTAGATGTCAGTCCCTGGTTGAATCAACTGTCATAAATGTCACGGGTAATGGGGAATTGTCCGACGAATCACCCATTACCTGAATCGATTAGCTGCTCTCAAATATGAAGGGGTAGGTTACAAAACCTACCCCTTCATATTTACACTTGAAGCGTTTCACCCATTATTTCAGATTCAAAAGGGTGTAGCCTCTACGCGATTAGATGCGATCGCGATCGGTGCGGATGTTTTGATCCCGAATTGGCAGATCGTTACTATTCACATCCAGTTCTTCTCGACGAAGCTGTTCTTCAGCATTAACCGTTTCACGATCTACTTCTTTTCTGATTCTGACTTCCTCACGTACAAAAGCTTCCTTTTGAATGTTAGGAGTTTCTTCGTAGATTTCTACCCGTGCAGCTTCCCCTTCCTGGAAGGCAGCTTCGCCCGGAGTAACAGCTCTTCCCGCATCTGCTGGAGTCACGCGCTCAACGATCACTCGCTCCCTTTCAATGGGGACTGAAACTCGCGCTGTCTCAGTTTCAACGTGTTTACCAACCGCTACCTCGCCTGTTTTCTGGCGGGTTTTATTAGCAATCAACCGTTCTTCGTACAACTTGAGGGTTTGATGATCCCGATCGTTCATATCGTACAAAGATGGCTCTTGCTGATAATTGTAGCGATCGCGATCGTAAGCTTCATAATTATCCTCAACAGGTACAGCACCTGCCATCGGAGCGGCGTAACTAGGTTCCACAACAGGTGCCCCCAAAGGTGCAGATGCATCTAAAGGTGTTGCTGTGTTTATCGGTGCCGATGTTTCCACAGATGGCTCTACCGCCGAGTTGCGATAAACTCCTCTCACCTGCTCTTCGTAATCGTAATCAACCTTGAGCTCGTCGCCAAATTCCGGTAAATTTTCTACTTGCTCTTTGGTAAGCCCAACAGCGTAGACGTGCCGATTATCATAGTCGATCCGAGAACGACCCACTGGTAGCAATACTTGCTTACCGAAAACCCAGAAGCCTGTATCAACAACTAAATAGCGGAAACGCCCCGATTCATCAACTAAGATATTTTTGACGCTACCAACCTTGTCATCGCTGATATCTGAATAGACATCAAATCCCTTAACGTCTTCACCGCCAAAAGTGTCTTGATAGTCTGTGTCGAAATCTTCAAGCTTGTATAAAACCATGCTTTTCTTTTCCTCCAAATTTCTTGTGTATTTCTTATGTATCTATGCTAAAAGTCTCTACGCTGGCTCCATCTGGCTAGCGACTGACTTCAATAAATTCAATACATAAGCCCTAAAGAGGATGCACAATTATGGAGCACTTGCTCAGTTTTTGTCAGTTAATTATTAAGTAGAGATAAAAATAAGTTTTTTTACAAATAATTACCAATTATCTTTCTATATTTGCTAATGAAAGCAACAAGTTTTGATTTTTTATCTCCCTTCAGACAGGTATGTATATATTTCAATGGATAGATATAGAATTTAATTAATAAACTCTTCAAAAGATTAAATTATTCTTAACCTAAGTGCTTAAGCAAAATTAATTACATATTCGGTTCCGACTTTTTTTAGCACATTTTTGACATACTTTACTAAACTTTTCCAGTCCCGATAAGCCTCTATCTCTATCCATTCA